>JBQTKF010000118.1:0-5478 GCA_052386355.1 Gammaproteobacteria bacterium | reverse complement strand
AGTGGATCCAGAGCCGCACCGGCATCCACGAGCGGCGAATCTCCCATGTGTCGCTCGGTGAACTCGGCTCCGTCTCGGCCTGCCGTGCGCTCGCCGCCGCGGACCTGTCCGCCGCCGATCTCGACCTGATCGTGTTAGGCACCTGCAGCATGGACGATCAGGTCCCGAACATGGCGTCCTGGGTGCAGAAGCGCCTCGGCGCGAAAGCGGCGGGCGCCAAGGACGTCAACACCGCCTGCACCAGCTTCCTCTACGGGCTCACGACCGCGGGTTCCATGATCAAGGCGGGCGTGGTCAGGAACGCGGTCGTGATCGGCGGCGAACTGATCTCCCCGATGATGGACTGGAGCAACCGCAACGTCTCGGTGCTGTTCGGCGACGGCTGCGCCGCCGTCGTGCTTCAGGCGACCGACGCCGAGGAAGGCGTGCTCGCAGACCGGCTCGGCTGCTACGGCGAGGTGCGCGAGATCCTGCAGGTGCACGGCATGGGGACCCGCTACGCGAACCGCGGCTGGGTGCTGGGCGACACCGACTGGGTGTTCGAGGGTCCGGAAATCTTCAAGCGCGCGACCGTCGGCATGAGCCGCGCCTGCGAGGCGGTGCTCGCGGCGCGCGGCCTCGCGGCCGCCGACGTGCATCTCGTCGTGCCGCACCAGGCCAACCTGCGCATCATCGAGGCGGTCTTGAAGCGCGCCGGGATCCCGATGGAGCGCTGCTACGTCAACATCCAGCGCTACGGCAACATGTCGGCGGCGACCGTGCCGGTCGCGCTCGTCGAGGCGCTGGAAGACGGGCGCGTCGTACCCGGCTGCCACCTGCTGCTGACCGGGTTCGGCGCGGGCCTGTCGTGGTCCGCACACGTCGTGCGCTGGGGCGCGCGCACGACGCCGCTCGCCAGGAGCGACGTCGAACTTCCGCCCTGCAACCGGACCGCGCTCGAAATGGTGCGCGGCTACATGTCCCTCAAGCGCGGCTCGCGCCAGCAGGGTGGCTGAGAAGCCCGCGGTACAACCGCAGGAACGAATCGGCCGCGCCGGCGACGTTTTCCCGCCAGTGACGCGCCGCATGCTCGTCTGCGGCGTCGCTCACGTACTTCGCGCAGGCGAATCCGGCGCCCGCGATCCGGCAGGCCTTGGCGAGCGCGTAGGCCTCCATGTCCACCACGTCGCACTCCGGCCCGCGCGGACTCGTCGCGAATGAATCGCCGCTGCCGCACGTAGCCTCGGCAAGGCCGTGGAAGCAGGGTGCGAATTCGAGCACCGGCGGCAACTCGTCGAAGGGTGTCACTCCCGGCGCGAAGCCGAGTGCGCCGACGTCCATGTCGCGGTCCACGAAGCGCCGGCAGGCGACGAGCGTCCGCGGCGCGATCGTACGGCTTCCCGCGGTGCCGAAATTGGCGACCAGCGGCAGCGGACGCCCGGTCGCAGCGCGGCGCGCGAGTTCGCGCGTAAGCGCAATCGCCGCATTCACCTTGCCGACGCCGGAGTAGAGGACCGGAACGCCCGCCGCCGTGAAGCGCCCGGCGCTTTCCGCCTCGAGCGCCATCACGACGAGGACCGCGGACTCAGCCGCCATAGCGGATCACGGCGTGCACGGGCCGGCCCTGCCAGCGGAAGTCGCGCGCGATGCCGAGATCGATCAGGACACCCATGCGGGCGACCGAAAAGCCCGCGTCCACTGCGAGTCCTGCGGCGGCGCCGAGCGTGCCGCCGGTCGCGAGCACGTCGTCGACGAGCATGAGCCTGCCATGGCCGCGCTGCATCTCGAGCACGCCGGTGCCGTATTCGAGCGCGTACTCGCGATCGATCACCGGAGGCGGCAGCTTGCCCTTCGTGCGGATCGGCACGAATCCCTTGCCGCGGCGCTCCGCGAGCGCGGCCGCGAGGATGAAGCCGCGCGATTCGACGCCGGCCACGGCATCGGTGTCCGTCCATTCGGCGTCGCTCCAGAGCGCATCGAGCGCGAGCACGGTCGCGCCGAAATGCGACCTGAGCAGCGGCGTTATGTCACGGAACAGGATGCCCGGCTTCGGGAAATCCGGGACGTCGACGACATGGCGCGCGAGCGGATGCATGGGGCCCCCGTCAACGCCCGCGACCGCGGGCCGTTAGCTGTCCTGAACGCCACAAATCGTGAGCGATTCGAACGGGAGACTCAACATGTTCAGGACATTCGCGTTGGCGGCCGTGCTGGCCGCGGTTTCGGTTCCGGCGCTCGCGGGCACGCCCGTGCTGGACGCGCGCGAGCAGAACCAGCGCGAGCGCATCGCCCAGGGCGTGCGCTCGGGCGAGCTGACCCGGCCCGAGACCCGCCGGCTGGTGCGCGGTGAGGTCCGCCTGCATCGCCACGAGCGCGCCGCAAAGAGCGACGGCGTCGTGACCGGCCGCGAACGCGTTTCGCTCAAGCGTCATGCGGATCGCATGAGCGGGCGCATCTACCGCCAGAAGCACGACGCGCAGTCGCGTCCGCGCAGCCGGTAAGGAAGGTGCGATACGACGGGCGCCGGCTCAGCCGGCGCCCGTCGTCGCATCCGCAGTCTTCTCGCGGATGAAGGCTGCAATTTCCCGGATCGCCCGGTCGCCGGCCGAGAGGCCGCGGAATGCCGGAAACACGTGCGGCAGGTCGTGCCAGACCTCCACCCGGGCCCCCGGCACGCGCGCGCCGAAGCGCACCGCATCGTCCAGCAGCAGTTCCGAACTTCCAGCCAGCACGAGTGCAGGCGGCAGGGCCGACAGCCGCCCGAAGAGCGGCGACAGCCGCGGGTCCTCGGGGTCCATACCGGCGCCGTAGTACGACTGCAGTGCGCGCGCGGAAGACGCGCGGAACATCGGGTCGATCCCGTCGTTGCGCCGCATCGAGCCGCCGCTGAACGAAAGGTCGAGCAGCGGCGAGAGCAGGACGAGCGCCGCGGGCTGCGGCAGGCCGTCGTCGCGCGTGCGCAGCGCCGTGTTGACGGCGAGGTTGGCGCCCGCGGAGTCGCCTGCGATCACGATGCGCCCCGGGTCCACGCCGGAAGTCAGCAGGAATTCCCAGGCCGCGAAGCAGTCCTCGACCGCGGCCGGGAACGGGTGCTCAGGCGCGAGCCGGTAGTCCACCATCAGGCCGCGGCCGCCGGACTCGCGGCAGATCGCGGCGAGCATCGGTTCGTGCAGCGCGCGCGAGGACGCCACGAACCCGCCGCCGTGCAGGTAGAGGATCACGGCGCCCGATGCGCCGCCCGCGGGCTGCACCCACCAGGCATTCGCTTCGCCGACCGGGAACGGCACCGAGGCCTCGTACTGCTCGCGCCGCGCAAGCAGGGGCGCGGTGCGCGCCACCAGCGCGCGCACGCGTGCAGGCGTCGGATTGCGGGCGAGAGCCGCGCGCGCGACGTTCAGGATGCGCTTGATCGTCCAGCGCTCGATGGCCTCGCGCATGCCGGCATCCTACCCGCAGCCACGGGGCGGATGCGATAATTCCGGCATGGGAAGGATCTTCGAGGTCCGCAAGCACGCGATGTTCGCGCGCTGGAACCGCATGGCGAAGCAGTTCGCGCGCATCGGCAAGGACATCACCATCGCAGTGAAGGCAGGCGGATCCGACCCGGGCAACAACCCGGCGCTGCGCCGCGTGATCCAGAACGCCCGCGCGATCAACATGCCGAAAGACAGGGTGGAGGCCGCGATCAAGCGCGCCTCCGGCCAGGGGGCCGCGGACTACCAGCAGGTGATGTACGAGGGCTACGCCCCGCACGGCATCGCGGTCCTGGTCGAGGCCGCAACCGACAACCCGACCCGCACCGTGGCAAGCGTGCGCAACCTCTTCTCCAGGCACGGCGGCAACCTCGCGGCCAATGGCAGCGTCAGCTTCCTGTTCCGGCGCATGGGCGTGTTCCGGCTCGATCCCGCGGGTATCGAGGCCGACGAGCTCGAGCTCGACCTGATCGACCACGGCCTCGAAGAGATGGGCGAGAGCACCGGGGAAAAAGGCGAACCCCAGCTCGTCGTGCGCTGCCGGTTCGAGGATTTCGGGCAGTTGCAGAAACGGCTCGAGGAACGCGGCATCGCCCCGTTGTCGGCCGAGCAGGAATACGTGAGCACGACGCCGGTCGAATTGCCGGAAGCGGCGGCCAACGAGGCGCTTGAGCTGATCGACCGGCTCGAGCAGGACGACGACGTGCAGAAGGTCTATCACACGCTGGCCTGAAACCCATGGACAAGCTCTACGTCTCCGCGAGCGGCCTGTTGCAGGACTCCATCCGCCTGGCCGCGAAGATCCACAGGAGCGGCTTCGTGCCGGACTTCATCGTCGGCATCTGGCGCGGCGGAACGCCCGTCGGCATCGCGATCCAGGAGTACTTCGAGTTCGTCGGCATCGAGACCGACCACATCGCGGTGCGGACCTCCGCCTACGTCGGCATCGGCGAGCGCGCCAGGACCATCCGGGTGCACGGTCTGCACTACCTCATCGAGGAGGCCAACTCGGACGATGCCCTGCTGGTCGTGGACGACGTGTTCGACTCGGGCCACAGCATCGAGGCACTGGTCCGCGAACTCGCATCCAAGATGCGGCACAACATGCCGGGCCAGGTCAGGATCGCGACGCCCTGGTACAAGCCGGCCAACAACAGGACCGCGCTGGTGCCGGACTATTACCTGCACGAGACCGACCGCTGGATCGTGTTCCCGCACGAACTCGTCGGGCTCACGCTCGAGGAGATCGAGGCCGGCAAGCCGGAGTTGCGGCCGGTGCTGGAGGAGCTGAAGCGCTAGGCGCCGACCGGGTGCCAGGTGGTCTTCGTTTCCTGCGTATCGCCGATGGCGTAGGGTCCCTGGCCCGCGGCGGAACTCCAGTCGGCGGCCTTGCGCAGGATGACCCGCTTGATGTTGTCGGCCGCCAGCTCCTGGATTCGCCGGGCGGCGCCGGCGTCCGCCTCCGCGCATACGATCGCGTTGACGTCCATGTGCGAGGCGAAGGGTTCCGTGAGTTCCTCCCGGAAGCCCGTCAGCACGTTGATCACGCCCGCCGGGAAATCCGACGCGTGCAGCACCTCGGCGAAACTGACTGCGGACAGCGGCCGCGCGCGCGACGCGAGCACGACACAGCTGTTGCCGCCCGCGATCGCGGGCGCGACGTTCGAAACGAGGCCCAGCAGGCCGCTCTTTTCCGGCGCGATGATCGCGACGACGCCCGTCGGTTCGGGCACCGAGAAGTTGAAGTGCGGCGACGCGACCGGGTTTACGGTACTGAAGACCTGCTGGTACTTGTCCGCCCATCCGGCGAAGTACACCAGCCGGTCGATCGCCGCGGTCACCTCGGATCCGGCCTGGCGCCGGGTCGCGCCCTGGAGCACGAGTTCCGCGGCGAACTGCGCGGCGCGGCCTTCGAGCATCTCGGCCGCGCGGTAGAGGACCTGGCCCCGCAGGTAGGCGCTCGAGCGCGACCACCCGCCCTGGGCGTTGCGCGCCGCGACCACGGCATCGCGGAAATCCTTGCGGC
>JBQTKF010000117.1:0-29357 GCA_052386355.1 Gammaproteobacteria bacterium | reverse complement strand
GGCGGCGTGATCCGCTTCATTCCCAACCCGGTCGTCGTCGGCTTCACCTCCGGGATCGCGGTGATCATCTTCGTGGGCCAGTGGAAGTATTTCTTCGCCCTGGAAGCGGCGCAGGCCGGTACGCATTTCCACGAGAAGGTGTGGTCGCTGCTCCAGGCGCTGCCGGACTTCCATCCGGCGACCACCGGCATCGCATTGCTCGCGCTCACGGTAGTGGTCGCGGGGAACCGCTTGCTCGACCGCATCCCGGGCCTCGGGCGCGTGCCGGCGCCGCTGGTCGCCATGCTGCTCGCGACCGGCGTGCAGGCGGTCTGGCAGTTCCCCGGCGTCGCGACGATCGGCAGCGCCTTCGGCGGCATCCCCCGAGCGCTGCCGTCGTTCCACTGGCCGGAACTCGCGCTTGCCGACGTACTGCAACTGATCGGCCCCGCCTTCGCGATCGCGCTGCTCGGAGCGATTGAGTCGCTGCTGACGGCGGTCGTCGCGGACGGCATGACCGGCACCCGCCACAACCCCAACCAGGAACTGATCGGGCAGGGCGCGGCCAACGTGCTCGCGCCGCTCTTCGGCGGTTTCGCCGCGACCGGCGCGATCGCGCGCACGGCGACCAGCGTCAGGAACGGTGCTACCAGCCCGCTCGCGGGCATCGTGCACGCGGTGTTCCTGGTGCTCGTGATCGTGACGTTCGCGCCGCTCGCGTCGCATATTCCGCTCGCCGCGCTGGCCGCCATCCTGTTCTTCGTCGCCTGGAACATGAGCGATGTGCGCCATTTCGGCCGGCTGCTGCGCCGCGCGCCTCGTTCCGACAGGTTCGTGCTGCTCATCACCTTCTGCTTGACGGTGTTCGTTGACCTCGTGGTCGCGGTCAACGTCGGAGTGGCGATCGCCGCGCTCCTCTTCATGCGGCGCATGGCGGAGTCGGTCAGCGTGCAGGAGGAAGTATTCGGCGGGCCGGAAGAGCGCGCCGACATGGAAGGGCCGCAGGAGCCGGTATTGCCGCCCTCCGTGCTCGTCTACCGCATCGACGGGCCCTTCTTCTTCGGCGCAGCCGAGAAGCTCGAAAGCACCGTTGAGCGCGCGCAGCTCCACGTCGAGACCGTCGTGATCCGGCTCGGCCGCGTGCCGTTCATGGATGCGACCGGCACTCACACGCTCTCGGAAATCATCGAGCGCTTCCGCCGGCGCGGCATCCGCGTGCTGCTCTGCGGCATCCATCCGCGGCTCGAGCGGGCGCTGGAGCGCGCGGAGATCCTCACGCTGGTCGGCCGCGAGAACATCTGTGCAAACATGGCCGAGGTCGCCCGGCGCGTCGCGCTGGCCCGATCCGGCGGCGAAGCACAGGCGAATTGAGGCCTGCGGAGAGCGCCGCGTTCTGGTACACTGCCGCGGTCTGGTGATCTCCCGTTCTGACTTGCCTGGTACGGCACACCGTTTCAACGCGTTTCCCGGCCAGGTCCAGCCACACCGAAGCATTGCCGAACCTGCGAGTGGATAGCCACGCGCCGACAGCCATTTCCCAAGTGAGTAATCCAAATGACCAAGCTTTTCGTAGGCAATCTGCCTTTCTCCGCCACCGAGGAATCGGTGCGCGCCCTGTTCGCGCCGCACGGCACGATCGATTCGCTGGCCCTGATCAATGACCGCGACACCGGGCGTCCGCGCGGTTTCGGCTTCATCGAGATGCCGAATGCCGATGCCGCCAAGGCCATCCAGGCCCTGAATGGCAGGAATTTCGAGGGCCGCGACCTCAAGGTCAGCGAGGCGCAGGCAAAAGAGCGCAACGGCCGCGGGCGCTGAATTGCGAATCGTCTCCCGTACCACCCGATCTGCGCTGGAGCGGCGACGCGAGGAATCGCAGCGCCGCCGCACGGCGGCGGGGACGATTCGCCATGCGTTTCCGCACGTCGACCTGGTCCGCGTGCAGCTGCGTTTCGGCACGGACAGGGAGTCCGCGCCGGCCGCGCAGCTGCATGCGCTCCATGCGCCGGCGCCGGCAAGTTTCGAGTTCTCGTGCCCGATCGGGGACTGCGACGGGATTTTCGACTTGAACTCCGTCGTGCGACCGCTGCTCGAGGATTCCGGCAACCAGGCCGAGGGCGGCCTGGAATGCGCCGGCACGAGGGCGCACGGAGGCGCCGCTCGGCGCCCATGCCGTCTCCACCTCGAGTACCGGATTTCCGCGCTCTACCGCTTGCGGGGTTGATGGCCGCCGGATTCCCGCGATGATCTAGAATCCCCGCAGGGGGCGCACCGCCGTGCGCCGGGGATGCCCGATGCGGGAACTGACCTTCAAGGCGCTGGGTCTCGGCGTCCTGTTCGGAATCGTGTTCGGCGCGGCCAACGCCTACCTCGGCCTGCGCGCCGGACTTACCGTCAGCACTTCGATTCCCGTCGCGGTCATGACGGTCGCCATCTTCCGCCTGCTCGCGCAGATCGGCCGGCCCGGCACGATCCTCGAGGCGAACATTTCCCAGACCGCGGGTTCGGCCTCGAGCTCGCTCGCCTCCGGCGTGATCTTCACGCTGCCGGCGCTCTTCATGTGGGGCATGGCCCCGGATCTGCTCCAGATGGTACTGCTCGCGCTCTGCGGCGGCATCCTGGGCGTGCTCTTCATGATTCCGCTGCGCGACTACCTGATCGTGCGCGAGCACGGCAACCTGCCCTATCCCGAGGGCACCGCCTGCGCGGAAGTGCTGAAGGCGAGCCAGGAGCGCGGCGCGCAGGCGGCGCACGTGTTCTTCGGTCTCGGCATCGGGGCCCTGTTCAAGGCCGCCACGTCCTGGGCGAAGGTGATTCCGGACAGCCTGTCGCTGAAGTTGCCGGTCCTGCCGAAAGCCGGCCTCAGCCTGGACCTGTCCGCTGCGCTCTTCGGCGTCGGGTGGATCCTCGGGCCGCGGGTCGCGACGATCATGGTGAGCGGCGGGCTCCTGGCCTCGATCGTGCTGATCCCGGCGATCGCGGCCTGGGGCGAGGCCCGGATCGATCCGCTGTTCCCGGAAACGGTAAAGACGATCGCTGCGATGTCCGCGGGCGAAATCTGGAACCGCTACATCCGCTACATCGGCGCGGGCGCGGTCGCGACCGCAGGCATCATCACCCTGGTCCGCGCGATCCCGGTGATGATCCAGAGTTTCCGCGCGGGCGCGCGCGAGTTCCGCGCACCCGGCGCCGCGCGGGCGGGCGTGCCGCGCACGGCGCAGGACCTGCCGTTCTGGTTCCTGGCCGCGGGCGTCGTCGTGATCACGCTCGTGATGGCGCTCGTCCCGCAGGTGTTCAGCGTGATCGAGGGCGTGCCGCGGCAGTTCGTCGCGGCAAGCTGCGTGGTGTTGTTCGCATTCTTCTTCGTGACGGTCGCCGCGCGCATCGTGGGCCTCGTGGGCGTCACCAGCAACCCGACTTCCGGCATGACCATCGCGGCGCTGCTCGGGACCGCGACCGTTTTTCTCGCACTCGGCTGGACCGATGTGACCGGCAAGGCGGCCGCGGTCATGGTCGGCTGTGTGGTTGCGATTGCGGCTTCCATCTCCGGCGACACCGCGCAGGACCTCAAGACGGGGTACCTCCTGGGTGCAACCCCGCGCCACCAGCAGGTCGCGCAGCTCGCGGGCGTGCTGACCTCCGCCACCTTCGTCTGTCTTTCGGTGCTGCTGCTCGCAGAGACCTTCGGCTTCGGCGGCAAAGACCTGCCGGCGCCGCAGGCGACGCTGATGAAACTCGTGATCGACGGGGTCATCGACCGCTCGCTCCCCTGGGGCCTGGTCGGCATCGGCGCCGGCATTGCGCTCGCCGCCGAACTCGCGCGCATCCCGTCGCTGCCTTTCGCGGTCGGCGTCTACCTGCCGCTCTCGACCATGACGCCGATTTTCCTGGGCGGACTGCTGCGTCTCCTGCTGACACGCAGGCGCGAAGCATCGGTCGCCGAGGCGCGCACCGGACGTGGCGTGCTGCTGGGATCGGGCTTCGTGGGCGGGGAGGGGCTGCTCGGCGTCGGGATTGCCAGTGCGGCCTTCTTCCTCGGCCGCCGGCCGGAAGGACTGGGGCACGCATGGGCCGGCGAAGCGGGCTCGTGGCTGCTCGGCGCCGCCGCCTTCGGCCTGCTCGCCTTCTGGTTCGCGCGCCGCGCGCGCGGCTAGGCCGGCTCGACGTTCGCGTTCAGGCGGAACAGGTTGCCCGGGTCGTACTTATTCTTGATCTTGCGCAACCGCCTGAGGTTGCCCTGGTAGTTCTCGTCCCGGACATCCTGCGACTCGTCCGCGGTCTCGACGGTGTAGAAGCCGCGCGTGAATCCCTCGAGTCCGGACCAGAAGCCCCGCAGCCAGTTCATGTGCGGCGCACCGTCCTGGTCGAGCTTCCAGGAAACCACCGACAGCATGTTGTGCGTGGCATAGCGATGCGGGAACGCAGTGGCGTCGGCCGCCACGCGGCCGATGGCGCCGCCGCCATGCTGGAAGAACAGCACCGTGGAACGGCCCGGGTCGGGCCGGAACCCGTCCGCGATCGCTGCGACGAGCGCATCCGGATAGGCGCCGATGAAGCCGGACTTGAGGTAAGTGCCCTCGTTGCGCGGGTCGCTGCGATCCGAACTCCTCTGGATCGCGACGTAGTCCTGGGTCCGGATCGTGTCCGCCGACGGCGTTCCGAGCTTGCGCAAGGGCGCGAGCAGGGTCTCCGCGCGCGCCGCGGGACCCGAGTAGCAGACGTGGAACAGGAAGACGCCGGGACGGCCTCCTGGCGGCGCAATCATCGCCGCATCCACATACAGGTCGTCCGGCGCCGAGGCGCTGTACTCGCCGTAGAACGAGAGCAGTTCGCGCGCTCGGTCGAACGGGAAGATCAGGTCGCCGCCGATGATCTCGCGCTGCATCGGGTGCAGGCCGAACTCGAAGTTCGTGACCACTCCGAAGTTCCCGCCGCCGCCGCGCACGCCCCAATACAGGTCGGAGTTCTCTTTCGCGCTGGCGTGCCGATAGCTGCCGTCGGCTGTCACCACGTCCACCGCGCGCACGTTGTCGAGCGCAAGCCCGTAGCGCCGCGCGACCCGGCCGAAGCCGCCGCCCAGCGTGAGGCCGCCGACCCCCGTGTGCGACACGGTGCCTGCGGTCGTAACGAGTCCCTGGCCCATCGCCTCGTGGTCCAGGTCGCCCAGCAGGCTCCCGCCGTCCACGTACGCGATGCGGGCGGCCGGATCCACGCGCACGCCGCGAAAGCGCGACAGATCGATCTGCATCCCGCGCTCGCAGGTGGATTTGCCGCCCGGGCTGTGGCCGCCGCACTTCACCGCCAGCAGCAAGCTGCGTTCGCGCGCGAAGTTCACGGCGGTGCGGACGTCCGCGACGCCCACCGGCTGCACGATGAGCGCAGGATGCCTGTCGATGGATTCGTTCAGCACGCGGCGGGCCTGATCGTAACCCGCATCGCCCGCGAGCAGCAGCCCGCCGCGCAGCGCGGCCTTCAGTTCCTTGACCGCGGCCTGCTCGATGACGGTCGCGGCGCCGCTGCCGGTGACGGCGGGGATGCCGCCCGCGGCCTGCGACGCGGCCTGGTCGACGGCGTAAAGCCTGCCGTAAGGCAGGGCACATGCCACGGCGGCGGCAACGGATGTCCGGACGAACTGGCGACGATTCATGCGATTTCTCCCACAGCCGCGGGCCGGCTGCGCCAGGCGGAGCGCAGCAGCAGGAACGCGGCATACAGCACGACAACGACCACGCCCCAGCGCAGCCACACGATCGGCATTTCCTTGACGATGAAAGCCGCGACCAGCACGGCCGGGATGCCGCCGATCGCGATGCCGAGCACGATCCTGAGGTCGATGCGGTCGCTCTTCATGAAGCTGAAACCGGCGGTCGGCATCAGGAAGGCGCAGGCGCTCGCCATGATCGGGAAGGCAAGGCGCGGGTCGAGTCCGAGCAGGCTCAGCAGGATCAGGGACGGCGCGTAGAGCCCGATGCCGAAGGCCATCAGGGCGCCGAGCACGAAGTGGACGGCGATCGCGATCGCCGTCGCGGCCGCGGGCAGCGCGGTCGCCTCACCGCCGATCGGGAACAGGTCGAGGTTGCTCATGGCATACAGGCTGGCGGCGATCAGGAGCGCGATGCCCACGATCGTCTGCACGAGCGGCACCGGGGCGCGCACGACGAGCGGCGTGCCGATCAGTGCCCCGAGCACGGCCGCGCCGATGCAGGCCCCGAGCAGCAGCGGGTCCACGTGCACGCCGAGGATCACGAGGAAGATCGCCGACTGCGCGATGGTCGGGAGGGCATGGCCGACGTTGAGCGTCGCCGGAATGAAACTGTCCGGCACCAGGCTTCGGAACTTGATCCACGCGGTCGTGGTCGCGAAGGAGCCGATGCCGAGCGTGTCGAAGAAATTGGTGACGGCCCCGAGGCCGATGGACTCGACGTCTGGCCGCGTCTGGCTGCGCCGGACGGCAGTCCTGAGCAGCACCACGGTAAACGCGAAGCCCAGCAGGCCGAGTCCCCAGAGGAGGATCTCGACGATCATGCGGGGCGGCGCCGGAGCATGGTGCGCACTCTAGCGTATCCGGCTTACCATCCGCACGGGGAGCACCAACCATTGGGCTCGAACCGCCACGGGGTACCGACTCATGCCGTCCCGCCCATCCACATTGATGCCAGGCATCGCATTCGCCGCCGCCTGCGCGATCGCACTCGGCCCGGTTCCCGGGGCGCTGGCAGAGGAGCCGGATCCGGATCCGAAGGTCTTCGAACCGGCAGACGCAGAGGAGGGAGAAGCGGGGGTGGAGGAAGAATGGCCGCCGGATGAGCCGGAGGAACCAGCGAGCGAAGAAGACGATGACGGGGAGGCGGAACCCGCCATCGCGGATGAATACGAAGAGTGGGAAGGCACGCCCATGGGCGACGACGAGGAGTGGGCCGAGGAAGTGATCGCAGATGAGTCCGACGATGCGATTGCCTCCGATCCCGCGCTCGAGGTTCCCGGCGAGGAATGGCAAGTCACGGAGTTCGGCGACGACGGTGACAGCTTCGAGGACGCGCCGGTCGAGTTCACCGAGGAGTTCCCGGTGGCCCGCGACATGCCGGTCCTGCGCCGGGCCAAGCGCAGACCAGCGCCGCCCGCCGGCGGCGATGACGACGACGTGCCGTATTCCACGGGCGGCAGGCCCGTGCGAGACGCCGGCGCGCCCTGGCAGGCGCAGATCTATTTCCCGGGGTCTCCGTCGCAGTGGGCCGAGAAGCTCAAGGCAGGCATGCCGCTCTGGCAGATGCAGCATTACTGCGGCGGCGCGCTGATCGCGCCCGACTGGGTGCTGACCGCCGCACACTGCATTGACGACGACATGGTCAAGGCGGGCTACCGGGTGCGTCTCGGCGTGCGGGACATCTCGAAGCAGGGCGGCTGGTCCTACAAGATCGACCGCATCGTCCGCCATTCCGGCTATGGCGCGAAGAAGCTGCCGGAGTCGCCCAACATGTATGCGAACGACATCGCGCTCGTCCACCTGGTCGACGAAGGGAAACAGCCGCCCCGCGACCCGGCGCGCGTGCGTGCGATCCCGGTCTACGACAGGCCGGTTCCGTCCGGCGCCGAAGTCACCGGCACGGGCTGGGGCAAGACCGAGGCGGTCGAAGGGCACGCGCCGTCCGCCGTGCTCATGAAGGTGGACTTGCGCGTGATGGACACCGAGCGATGCAAGCAGCTGCCCGGCTACGGGCCGCGGAAGATCCATGGCAAGGTGATCTGCGCCGCGAACCCTGGTCGCTCGACCTGCCAGGGCGACAGCGGCGGAGCGATGGTCCTGACGAACGGAGCGCCGACCGTCGTCGGCGTGGTCAGCTGGGGCAAGAAGCGTTGCAGCGGCGACGGCCAGCCCGGCGCCTACACGCGTGTCGAAAGCTATCTGGCCTGGATCCGGGAGGCGATGCGGCTCGACCCGTCGAAGGGCAGCCTGCCATGAAGGTAGCAGGGTAAAACACGCCCCTCCCGGCCGGGGCCGGGAAGGGTGCGACGATCAACACGAGCCGGCCGGCGCGACCGGCCGGTGCCGGGGCCTACGGCGCGACTTTGTCGCCGCCCGACTGCTCGGCATCCTCGGAGCCTTCCGCCGGTGCCGCCTCGGCAGGCGCCGCTTCGGCGGGCGCCGCCTCCGCCGGAGCTGCCTCTGCCGGGGCCGCCTCGACCGCCGGTGCCTCTTCCTTCTTGGCGCAAGCCGCGAGCAAGAAAGCCGCAGTCGCAGCCGCGAGGGCTGTCGTCAATTGCCGCATGATCCTTCCCCTTTGTTCTGGTTCCCGGCGCGATGGGCGCCGGTCTGTCTCAGCCTAGTCGAAGCCGAGGCGGTTGAGCAAATCCGCGAATTCCCGGTCCTCGCGCAACGGGTCCAGGAACGGGTCGTTGCGCGCGTAGATGAGCCCGGAATCTCCCAGTGCCAGGGCGCGCCGAAGCGCGGCCACGGCCGCCTCCGGCCTGCCCCACTGGGCAAGGACCTGTCCCTGCTGGTAGAGCACCCGGTCACCGTGATCCGCGACGAGCTGTGCCAGGGCGGCTTCTGCAGCCGCTCCCCGGCCTAGACGCCGCTCGACGATCGCGAGTCCCGCGAGGCGGAAATCGCCGACGGGCTCGACAAGGTATTCCGCACGCGCTTCCACGGGCTTCCCGAGCATCAGGAGCGCGTCGCCGATCGCGGCGTGCGCGCGCGACATCTTCGGGTTCATCGCCAGCGCCTGGCGCAGATGCGGAATCGAGTCTGCGTAGCGCCGCGCTGCATACTCGGTCGACCCGGCGGCGCGGTGGATCAACGGGTTGAGCTTGTCGAGCACGAGCGCACGCTCCATGGCTTCGGACGCCTCGCGCTGACGTCCGGTCCGCGCCGAGTACTGCGCGTAGCGTGCGAGCACGGCGGCCTCGCCCGCGCCCAGCTCGCGCGAGCGCTCGAACGGCGCGAGGGCGGCGCGCGCATCGAGGCGGCCCTGGAACAGCGTGAAGCCCAGCGTGGAGTGCGCGTCGGCGAGATCCGGGGCGAGCGCGATTGCGCGCTGCGCGGAGGCGATCGCCGCGTCGTAAAGCGACGCGAGCTCGTCGAGCTTTCCGTACTGGTTTGCGATCGCCGTCAACGATCGGGCACGTGCGGCGTGTGCGGCGGCGTAGCCGGGATCGATGTCGATCGCGACGTCGAACTGCGCCAATGCCGCACGCTCCGAGGCCTCATCGGCGCTCAGGTCGTAGAGGGCGCGGCCACGCAGGTAGGCGTCGTAAGCCTGGATGCTGGTCGTGCCGCCCGACGCTGTCGTTGCCGCTGCGGCCTGCCCCGGTGATTCGTTGCCGCCGGCGACTCGCGTGACGAGTTCGCCTGCTACGGTATCCGCGATCTCGCGCTGCACGGCGAAGATATTGTTGAAGCCCCGGTCGAACATCTGCGACCAGCGGCTGAAGCCGGTATCGCCGTCGACCAGGTCGGCGGTAATGCGCATGACGTCGCCGGATCGACGGACGCTGCCGTCCAACAGGTACGCCACGCCCAGCCTGGCGGCTATGGTCGGCGCGTCTTCCTTGCGCTCGCGGAACAGCGCCGACGATGTCTGCGCCATGACCTGCAGCTTCAGGTTGCGTGCGAGCATCGCGCGCAACTCCTCCGTGACGCCGTCGGCGAGATAGTCGTTGCCGGGATCGCCGCTCAGGTTCACGAACGGCAGGACGGCGATCGAGTTTGACGCGGGGGCGGGCTCCTCCGGCTGCAGCAATTCACCGAGTTGCCGACCGGTGCCCGGCACGGGCACCTCGCGCCACAGCTGCCCCAGCGTGAGCGCGGCCACGACGGTGACAACGACCGCGGCGATACGCCGCACGCGCCGCGAGGCGATGCGCGCGAATACTTCCGCGATGCGTCCGGCGATACCCGGCGGTGCCGCCGGGAGCACGTCGAACGTGCGAACCGGCTCCGAGATGTTTTTCATCTCGCGCATGCCGGCGGCGATGTAACGGGCCGGGACCCTGAGATGGACCTGGTCGTAGACCTGCCCGGATATCAGCAATCCGCCGGGTCTGGCGAGCGCCTGCAGCCGCGCGGCCACATTGACCGCATCACCGAACGCCGAACCTTTTTCTTCGATGACGTCGCCGAGATTCACGCCGACGCGCAATTGCATGCGATGCGTGGCGGGCAACGACGCGTTCTCGCTGCCGACACGATCCTGGATCGTCAGCGCGCACGAAACTGCATTCACGGAGCTGCCGAACGCGGCCATCAGGCTGTCGCCGACGCAGCCGAGCTCGTGACCGTCGAATTCGCGGACCACTTCTTCGAAGATCGCCCGCCGGGCCTTGAGCGCCGCGAGCGTGCCGGCTTCGTCGGCGCCCATCAGCCGGCTGTAATCGACGACGTCGGCCGCCAGGATCGCGGCCATTTTCCGGCTGTCCCTGGGAATGGCGGCTGTCGCGGGTGCGGGCCGGTCCGTCACCGCGACGATGCCGCGGACGAGCGACGCGATTTCGGCCGAATCAGTCGCGCCGTTCCAGCGCGAAAGGTCGACGGACTGGTACTGGCGGAATCCCAGCGGCGGTCCGGTGCCGTCGAGCGACACCGGCACCAGCTTGCGCTGATCGCGCCCATGCGCAGCCTCGTCGAGCACCCAGTCCGAAGTCACCGACACGCGCGACCAGACAACGACCACCGAGTCGCACTTCCTGAGCGACGCCTCGATGGATTTCGCGAACAAAGCTCCGCCGTGGATCTCCGTGTCCCGCCAGACGTCGAAGCCCGACTGTTCCAGCGCAGCGGTCAGCTTCGCGACCTGGGCCTCCTCGGCCCGCGCGTAGCTCAGGAATACCATCGGACGAGCGAGATTCTCTCCCATGTCCCGGAGAGTCTACCTTGGCTGCGTAATTGACGCGGCCGACCTGCTCCGGGGAAACTGCGTGCCCGAACCACGGACACCGCGATCCCGCCCAAATGCCAGAACCGGGCCGCCTGCCGCAATTTCACATCGTCGGATTCACCGGCCATCGCCACATCGGCGACGCCGCCGCCGTGTCCGTCCGCCTTGACGCCGCGCTGGCGGAACTGAGACAACTGGCGCCCGGCGAATGGATTGCGGTGTCGTCGTCGGCTTCCGGCAGTGACCTGCTGTTCGTCCGGGCGGCGCGCCGGTGCGGCATGGCCTGGCAGGCCCTGCTGCCGCTGCCGGAGGCGGAGTTTCGCGAGGACTTCGCCGACCAGGAATGGCGCGAGGCGCAGGCGCTGCTGGCCGAGGCGGAATCCGTGACCGTGCTCACCGGCGCCGCGGCGCGCCAGGAGGCCTATCTCGACTGCGGCATCGAGACGGTCAATGCCTGCGATGTGCTGCTAGCGCTCGGGGACGGCGAGCCCGCTCGCGGGCGCGGCGGAACGGCCGAGATGGTCGAATATGCGCGGGAACTCGGCAAGCCGATGCTGGTGATCGATCCGGACACCGGCGCGTCCCGGCGCGAGCACTTCGACCGCTTCGCGCCGGTGGACCCGGATCTCGAGTTTCTCAACGGCCTGCCGGACGCGGTGGGCGGCATCGGCGCGGACGATGATGCGCGTGCCATCGTGACGCGGCTGTACCGCAATGCGGATGCGGCGGCGAACAAGAGCGCCCCCCGGTTCCGGCTGCTCACCATGTCGACGGTGCTGCTGCACTTGACCGCTACCATCACGGCGACCGCCGGCCTCGCATTCGCGTGGCACGCGCCGTTCCTGCCCTGGGCCAAGCTGCTGCTGGTCCTGGGCGCGCTCGGCGCCGCGGTCGCGATCCGGCACTACCGCGCGCAGCGCAATTGGGTGCGTTGCCGCCTGGCGGCGGAGATCTGCCGCGCGTCGCTCGCGACCTGGGGCATGCCGCGGCGCGCGGCCCTGTTCGAGGACCTCGCCCTGCCGGGTGCGCGCCAGCTCCTGCGCTCGCTGCACCTGGTGCACCGTCGCGGCGCGCCTGAGCGGCGCGCCAACCTGGACACCTTCCGCCAGGACTACCGCAGCCACCGTCTGCTCGACCAGCTGCGCTACTATCAGGCACGGGTTGCCCGCGCTGCGCCGCTGCTGACATGGCTGCGCGCCGGTTTCGCTGCCAGCACCGCACTAGCCATCTTCTGCATCGCAGCCTACGCGGTGCATCGCGCGCTCGCGCTGCCGCCAGCGCCGCGCCTCGTCGAGGCGGTCGCCTTCCAGTTCCTGCCGATCGTGCTGCCGGTGATCGCGGCTGCTTTCGTCGCACTGGTATCGATCAACGACCTGCACCGCCGCGTGGCGAGGTATCGCGAGATGTGCCTTTTGCTCGAGGCGACGCACCGGCAAGCCGGTGTCACCCACAGCTGGCGCAGCCTCGAGCAGCTCGTGCGGCACACCGAGCGCGCACTGCTGCACGAAGTGCTGGAATGGCACACGCTGATGAGCCACCTCGATCGCCACTGACAAGGATCCCTCGCATGCATCCGAATCCCGCCGGGCGGCGACTGTGCGCCGCGATACTCGCCTTCGCACTGGCCGCGCCCGCATCGGCCGCCGATGAGGTCCCGAAAGCGGTATCGGCCCGCGCGCTCGAGGTACTGACCCGCTCCATCGCGTTCCACACCGTACTCGGCGCAGGACAGGTGCCGGCCTACGCAGGCTACCTCGCGGAAGTGCTGGCAGCCGGCGGCTTCGACCGCGACGACATCGCAATCGAGCGGCACGGCGAGACTGCGACGCTGGTCGCGCGCTGGCGCGGCAGCGAGCCCGCGCTCGCGCCGCTGCTGCTCGGCGGGCACATGGACGTGGTGCCGGCGAATCGCGCGGACTGGCAGCGCGATCCCTTCACGGCGGTGGTCGAGAACGGCTTTGTGTTCGGCCGCGGCTCGATCGACAACAAGTTCGGCATCGCGACCATGGTCGCGACGCTCGGTTGGCTCCGCGAGGAGGGATTCCGGCCGCGCCGCGACATCGTGCTGCTGCTGTCCGGGGACGAGGAGACCTCGCAGGACACGACCGCGGTGCTCGCGCGCCAGTGGAAGCACGGCTGGATGCTGCTCAACAGCGACGCGGGCGGCGCCTCGCTCGGCGACGACGGCAAACCCGTCGTCTATGCGCTGCAGGCGGCCGAGAAGACCTACGTGGACTTCGAGATCGGCTTCACGAACGCAGGCGGCCACAGCAGCTGGCCCAGCCGGGACAACGCGATTTATTCCCTGGCACGCGCGATCACGCGCATCTCGGAACTGCGGTTTGCGCCGCGCGCGAGCGAACTGACGCGGGCCTACTTCCACGCCGCGGGCCCGCTGACGCCCGGGGAGACCGGAGCCGCGATGCTGCGCTACGCAGAGGACCCGTCGGATCGCGAGGCCTACGAACTGCTGGCGTCGCAGCCCGAGTACATCGGTCAGCTCGGCACCACCTGCGTCGCGACCATGGCGAAGGCCGGCCATGCCCCGAATGCGCTGCCGCAAAGTGCGAGCGTCAACGTGAACTGCCGCGTGTTCCCGGGGGAGCGGGTCGAGGACGTGCAGGCCGCACTCGAACGGGCGGTCGACGACCCGTCCGCGAAGTGGAGCGTGATTGGCACGCCGCGCACGAGCGACGCCTCGCCGCTCTCCGGAGAACTGCTCGCGGCGCTCCGCCGCGCTATCGACCTGCGCGCGCCCGGGCTGCCAATCGTGCCGACGATGTCGGCCGGCGCGACCGACAGCCTTTTCTTCCGCAACGAGGGCGTGCCGAGCTACGGCGTCGGCGGCGCGTTCATGAGTCCGCGCGACCAGTTCGCGCACGGGCTCGACGAGCGCGTGCCCGTCGCGACGATCGACGGCGCCCTGCTGCAATGGCGGAGCCTGCTGTCGGACCTGGCCCGATAGCAGACTCCGCCCGTCGCCTCAGAAATTCACCGCCACCCGCCCGTAGACGTAGCGGCCCGAACGGCCGAACGGCGAGTAGTTCGAGAACGGCGTGTTGCCGGTCGTGTTGCGCGCCGCCGGGAACGGGTCCGGGTACTCGTCGGTCAGGTTTTCCGCGCCGACCGCCAGGCGGATGCTGTCGGTCACGTCGAAGCGCACCTCGAGATCGAGCAGGGTCTTGGCGCCGAGAAGGACGTCGGGCGTCGTCGCAGTGCCCGGGTCGAGTGCCTCGCCGTAGCGCGTTGCGCGGAAAGTCGCGCCGATGCGATTCAACCGCCAGTTCACGATCGCCGCGTACTTGTCCTCCGGATTGCCCTCCTCGAAGGTCAGCACGTTGATGCGTCCGAACAGCGGCGGCGGCGTGGCTGGGGCGTAGATTTGCGCGAGCGCTGCGGAAGGCGGCGGCACGCGCGTCACGTCGGTCGAATTGTAGTTTGCGACCAGCGTGAAATCGAAATTGCCCGCCCCGGCCGACTCCCACGGCCAGCTCACGACCACGTCGAGGCCCTCGGTCTCCGTGTCCACGCCGTTCAGGAAGAAACGGCCGCCGCCGACACCGATGAAGCCCTGGTTGGTCAGGAAGGTGCGGACCTGCGGATCCGTCAGGTTCTCCGACAGCACGATGCGGTCGTCGATGTCGATACGGTAGGCGTCGATCGTGACCGTGACCTCGCCGATCCGGACCACGGCGCCGAGGGAATAGTTCAGCGATTCCTCCGCATCCAGCGGCTGGGCGCCGAGCGCGATCGCGACCGGATCGCTGACCGGGAAGGTGGTGATATCGAAGGGCACGCCACCGATGAAGTTGGTCGAGGTGGTCGCGAAGAACTGCTGCGGCAGCGAGGGCGCGCGGAAACCCGTCTGCACCGAACCGCGGAGCGCAAAGGCTTCAGTGAAGTCATAGCGCAGCGCGACCTTGCCTGACACGTTGCTGCCGAAGTCCGAATAGTCCTCGACACGCAGCGCCGTCGAGCCGAGTAGCTTCTCGGTCAGGTTGGCCTCGAGGTCGAGGTAGCCGCCGACCGCTGTACGGTCCTCGTTCAATTCGTTCGCGGGCCGGAACCCCGGGAACACCTGGGCGCCGGATGCGGTCGGCTGGCCGTTCGGCAGCAGCACGCCCCCATTGCGCCAGGAATCCGGCTCGCCGGCGGTGATCGAGTAGCTCTCCTGCCGCGCCTCGATGCCGGCGGCGATGTTGAGCGGCGAGGCGAAGCTTCCGACCGCGAGCTGCCGCACGCCGGAGAAGTTGAACACCAGCTGGTCGTAGTCAAACCCGCCCGAGTCGAATTCGGTCGGGCTCGCGGGTCCGAGCGAGCGGTTCAGCGTGTTCTCGATCGTGAACTCCATCTCGTTGAAGCCGTAAACGAGCGAGCTGTCCATCTGCCAATCGCCCCAGGACCAGGCGGCTCCGAAGGCCGCGCTCAAGTCGGTGACGTCGGGCGCGATGATCGGCAGGAAGCCGTCGGGGTAGATCTGGATGACGTTGCGGTCGTCGAGCGCGCGGCGGAAGAAGCCCGCCGAACGCGCCGCGCGGTCCTGGTAGCTCGCCCAGCCGTACAGCCGCACCCCGTTCGCAAGGTCGGCGCCCGCATTCGCGAAGAACGTGAACTGTTCCAGTTCCGGCTCGCCGTACCAGGCGTTGAAGCGGTCGAAACCGGCCTCGCGCGGGTCGAAGACGCCCGCCACCAGCGGGTACTGCTGTCGGAAGTCCCAGCCGCCACGCTCGGTGCGTTCCTGGTCCTTGTACTCGAGCGCGAGTGTCACGAAACCGTTGTCGCCGAGCGGCAGTCCCTTCCAGCCCGAGACGGTCAGCACGTCGCCGTCGGAAGCGTCGCGCGGGAATTGGGCGGTTGGCGACCAGGTGGCCCCCGGGGGCAGTGTGCCGGTCGGCGCCCTGTAGTCGGACTCGCGCGTGCCGAAGGAGCCCGTGAGGTTGCCGCCCTCGCGTTCTTCGAGGAGCCGCACGTTGATCACGCCGGCGATCGCGTCCGAGCCGTATTGCGCGGAGGCGCCGTCCCGCAGCACCTCGATCGAACGCACGATCGCAGTCGGGACCGTGTTGAGGTCGACGGCTGCTGCGCCGCGGCCGATGGTGCCGTTGACGTTTACGAGCGAAGTTGCGTGGCGGCGCTTGGAGTTCAGCAGCACGAGCGTCTGGTCGGGCGCGAGGCCCCGAAGCGTCGCCGGGCGGATCGTGTCGGTGCCGTCGGCGAGGCCGGGGCGCGGGAAGTTGAACGCGGGCAGGGCGACCGAGAGCGCCTGGTTCAGTTCGACGATGCCGGCGTTCTGGAGCGTTTCACCTGAGACCACGTCGACCGCGGCCACGGTTTCGAGCGCAGAGCGATTTGCGACACGCGTGCCGGTCACGACGACCGCGCCGAGCTCTTCGGACTCATCCTGCGCCTGGGCGCCGCCAGCGGCCAGTATCGCGGCAATGCCTGCCGCCAGCGCCTTCCTCGATGCATTGGGATTCATGGTCTTCACCTCAGTCGTCCGTTCTCCTGACCCCCGATTCACCTTAGCACAGGGGCGACCATGCGTTCCGGCGCTGTTGGCGAAGCAGCCATAGACCGGCCGCGACCACGATCACCGAGCCGGCGATCATGCGGACTCCGGGCAAGGCCTGCCAGACCACCCAGTCGAGTCCGACCGCCCAGACCAGCGCGGTGTACTCGTAGGGCGCGACGGTCGATGCCGGCGCCAGGCGGAAGGCCTCGGTGATCAGGTGCTGGCCCGCCCAGCCGGTCAGGCCGATCGCCGCGATCCAGGGCCAATCCGCCGCCAGGATCGGCACCCAGCCGGGCGCGGCGAGCACTCCCGCACCCGCCGACAGCAGGAGCAGGTACCAGAACACCATCGAAGCGGTGGTATCGCTCCGCGCGAGGATGCGGACCAGCACGACCACGACGGCGTAGGCCAGCGCCGAGCCGACGGTGGCGAGCCCCGCGAGGCTCACGATTCCCTCGACCGTCGGCTTCAGCATGACGACGACGCCCACCAGCCCCGCGGCGATTGCGAGCCACACGTGGCGGTTCACCTTCTCGCCAAGCAGCACGGCCGCCGCCAGCACGACCAGAAGCGGCGCCGACATGAACACCGCGTAGGTTTCCGCCAGGCTCGCGCGCGCGAGTGCCCAGAGGAAGCCCCACAGCATCAGCACGGCGAGACCGGCCCGCGCGAGGTGCAGGCCGAAGCGCACGGGCTTGAGCTTCCCGAGCTGGCCGGTCACCGCGTAGCTGAGCACGACGAACGGCAGCGAGCTCGCGCCGCGCAGGCAGGCGACCTGCACCGCGGGATAGTGCACCGACAGATGCTTCATCATTGCGTCCGTCACCGAAAAGACGCCCACGGCAGCGATCATCGCGAGCACGCCCCGCATGGATTGATGCCGCGCATCCACCGGCTGTCTCCCGTTACAATCCGCGCTCACGGTAGCGTCCCTGGGTCGGAGCGACAACATGAAGGTCTACGGCAACGTCCTCGAGATGGTCGGCAGGACGCCCATGCTGCGCCTGAACAAGCTCGACGCCGGGCCCTGCGAGCTCTACCTGAAGCTCGAGCTGGTGAACCCGGCGGGATCGATCAAGGACCGGATCGGCGTCTCGATGATCGAGGAGGCCGAGCGCCGGGGCGACCTCAAGCCGGGCGGCACGATCGTCGAGGCGACGGCCGGCAACACGGGACTCGGACTCGCACTGGTCGCCGCGCAGAAGGGCTACCGCGTGGTGCTCGTACTGCCCGACAAGATGAGCCAGGAGAAAATCTTCAACCTGCGCGCGATGGGCGCCGAGGTCGTGCTCACGCGCTCGGACGTCGAGAAGGGCCATCCGGAGTACTACCAGGACCTCGGCGCGCGGCTCGCGCGCGAGAACGGCTGGTACCACATCAACCAGTTCGGCAACCCGGACAACCCGAAGGCGCACGCGCTGACCACCGGCCCGGAGATCCTCGAGCAGATGCAGGGGCGCGTGGATGCCGTCGTGGTCGGCATCGGATCGAGCGGCACCATCGCGGGGCTGACGCAGTGCTTCCGCGAGCGGGCGCCGGCCGTCGAGATCATCCTCGCCGACCCGGAGGGTTCCGTGCTCGCGGACCAGGTCAATCGGGGCAGCTACGGCCGCGCGGGCTCCTGGCTCGTCGAGGGCATCGGCGAAGACTTCATTCCGCCGATCTGCGACTTTTCCATGTGCCACCGGGCCTACAGCATCCCGGACGCGGAGTCCTTCGCCACCGCGCGCGCGATCCTGCGCACCGAGGGCCTGCTGGTCGGATCGTCCACCGGGACGCTGGTATCGGCGGCACTGCGCTGGTGCCGCGAGCAGCGCGAGCCGAAGCGCGTCGTGACCTTCGCCTGCGACACCGGCAACAAGTACCTGTCGAAGCTGTTCAACGACTTCTGGATGGAGGACCAGGGCTTCATCGAGCGCCCGCGGCACGGCGACCTGCGCGACCTGGTGGGCCGGCCGCACGGCGAACGCGCGACCATCACCGTGGGCCCGGACGACGTGCTCACGACCGCGCACAACCGGCTGCGCAACGCGGGCTTCTCGCAGCTCCCGGTCATGGAGGGCGAACGCCTGGTCGGCTTCATCGACGAGGACGACATCATGCGCCATGCTTTCGGCGATCCGGAGCGATTCAACGAGCCGGTGCGCAAGGCCATGCACACCAATTACCTCGTGGTCGAGCCCACCATGACGCTGCGCAACCTGGTCGCCATGCTGGACGTGCAGCCTTACGCGGCGGTCATGGACGAGGCCGTGTTCCACGGCCTGATCACGCGCGCGGACGTGCTGAACTACCTGCGCCGGCAGATGACTGCGGCGCCGCCGCACTGAGGAGACGATGAATAAGAATCCGACGCGACGCCCCGGCTTCGGCACGCGTGCGATCCACGCCGGCCAGTCGCCGGACCCGACGACCGGCGCGGTGATGCCGCCGATCTACGCCGTCTCCACCTACGCGCAGCAGTCGCCGGGCGTGCACAAGGGCTATGAATACTCGCGCACCCAGAACCCGACGCGAATGGCGTTCGAGCGCTGCATCGCCGACCTCGAGGGCGGCACGCATGGTTTCGCTTTCGCCTCGGGGATGGCGACGACCGCGACGCTGCTCGAACTGCTGGACAGCGGCAGCCACGTGGTCGCGATGGATGACCTCTACGGCGGCAGTTTCCGCCTGTTCGAGCGCGTACGGCGCCGCTCCGCCGGGCTCGACTTCAGCTTCGCCGATCTCTCGGATCCCGGCGCAGGCGTGCGCGCGCTGACGCCAAAGACGCGCATGATCTGGATCGAGACGCCGACCAATCCGCTGCTGAAGCTCGTCGACATCGCCGCGGTCGCGGCGGCGGCGCGCGGCCGCGGGATCCTCGTGGTCGTGGACAACACTTTCGCGACGCCCTGGATCCAGCGACCGCTCGAACTCGGCGCCGACATCGTCATGCACTCGACGACCAAGTTCCTGAACGGGCATTCGGACATGGTGGGCGGCGTCGCGGTCGTGGCGGACTCCGGGCTCGCGGAGAAGATCGCCTTTCTCCAGAACGCGATCGGCGCCGTCTCCGGGCCATTCGACAGCTTCCTCGCGCTGCGCGGGCTCAAGACCCTGCCGCTGCGCATGCGCCAGTCGAGCGAGTCCGCGCTCGCGATCGCCGCATGGCTCGAGCGGCACCCGCGCGTCGAGCGCGTGCTCTACCCGGGGCTTCCCTCGCATCCGCAGCACGCGCTCGCGAGCCGGCAGATGGCGACGGGCGGCAGCGGCATCGTCACCTTCTTCCTGAAGGGCGGCCTGCCGGAGGCACGGCAGTTCCTCGAGCGGCTCGAGGTCTTCACGCTCGCCGAAAGCCTGGGCGGCGTCGAGAGCCTGGTGGACCACCCGGCGATCATGACCCACGCTTCGGTGCCGTCCGAGGCGCGCGCAATGCTGGGCATCACGGACACGCTGGTGCGGCTCTCGATCGGAATCGAGGATGCTGCCGACCTCGTCGCCGACCTCGAGTCGGCGCTCGGCTGACGCGCCTCAGCGGAGCCTGCGGACCCTCAGGCCGTGGGGATCGGCGCGTTCGACGCCGTCCGCCCCGACGTTGCTGAACCGGACGATGCCGGTCAGTTCGCCGCCGCGGCCTCCGTCGCCGACCCGCACGATGCCGAGTCCGGGCGTGTCGCCGCGCGCATTGTGCGGATCGCCGGAGAGCGGCGTCGGCCCGCGCAGGGCGACGAATACCAGGTCGCCGGCGGGGGAGATGTCGCTGATGTCGGGCGCAGCGTTCGGGGTCAGCGGACCGTTCAGCGCGACCGACCCGACATGCCGGTCGTCCGCCGTGGCGAAGACCTCGATCCTGTCCGCATGGCGGTCGAACACCCAGAGATACCGTCCCTTGCGCCCGGTCAGGACCATGCCGTGCGAATCGTGTGCGCCATCGGCCTGGTACACCACCCTGGCCGCCGGTGCGTTGGCGCTGTGCGTCGTGCCGTCGAAATCCGCGAGACCGAAGCGATACACGTCGAATCCGTAGACGTGCAGGTGTTCCATCGGGCCCGGGCGGCCGCCGGAGTTCACATACAGGTTGCCCCGGTGTTCAAGGCCGCCGCAGCCGTTGCCGTGCACGGCCTGCATGTCGTATTCGGCGAGGATCCGCATCGGCGTCGGCCGCGGATCCACCACCAGCATGCCGCCGCCGCGCAGGGTCACGAACGCCAGGCTCCCATCGGGGCTGATGACCGGGCAGATCGGGGCATTGTCCGGGCGCATGCCCGGTTCCTGGCAGGCCTTGCCTGCGGGTGTCGTGCAGGTCGCGAGATCCAGCGTCGCATCCAGGTTGTGCACGAAGCCGCGCCGGGCGAAATCCGAGTCGATGCGCTCAAGCCGCTTGCCATTCTGGTTCGCAACCAGGATGTAGGATCCGTCCGGGGCGGGAAAAGCGGCATGGGCCTGCTGCCCCGTCGGTGACTTCGTCGTGCGAATGCATTCGACCGGGGTGCGCGACGCCGCATCCATCACGAGTACGTGGCCGCTCGCCACGAAGGCGATGACCGCGTGGCTGCCTGTCCCGTCGAACAGCACCATGTGCGGCCGGACGGGATTCGCCCCGGTCCGTTCGCGGCAGAGCGCCGCTCCGGCGCCGCCCAGGTCGACAACCGTGGCCGCGGCGGGCGCCGGAATCCGGCCCCGCGCAAATTGCCTGCCATCGAAGATGTGGACCGTGCCACCGTGATTCAGGCCGCGCGTGTCGGACTGGTCGATGATCCAGACCTCGTAGCCGGAAGGGCGCGCTGGCGTGCCGTCATAGGCAGTGCAGACAACCAGCGCCGCAAGACATGCGACACGGCGGATGAAGAGCCGGGCGCGCGACAGCGTGTTCATGTTCGCCTCCCCTTGATTTGCCGGCGCGCCGGCCGGCGGGAGGACTATACGCCTGATCGGGCGGCTGGAGATTCCCGGGCGGCTACTGGAGCCCCGTCACGACCCGGCCATCCGCGAAGATGGTCAGGTCGTCGCCGGGATCGGCAGTCGTGGTCACAACCCCGCCCGCGAATCGCACTTCGATGTCGTACTCGCCCGGCCAGGGCGCGCCGACCAGCAGGTCGTACTGGCCCTGCGACTGGAAGCCGGAGCCCGATTCGATCACGCGCATCATGATGCGGTTCGGCATGTCCTGCGGCGTGATGCGCACCACGCGGCCCTGCTGGTTGCGCTGGCCGCCCGCGCCGAGCACGCGGATGCGGATGCGGGAGGCGACCGGCGAGACGGCCCGCATCAGGCGGTGGGTCGTCCCCCAGCGCGCGACGACGTCGGTCACGCCGTTGTCGTCGAGGTCCGCGCAGGCGATCTGGTCGTTGTGCGCCACCAGGTCGTTGGCGGCCGCGAGCCCGTTCGGCACGGCGGACGGCAGCAGCTGGCCGCCCACATTGACGAGCAGCCGCGGCGTTCCGGTATCGGTCGCCACTGCGTTGCGTGCGAACAGCACATCCTCGAAGCCGTCGCTGTTGACGTCGCAGACGTTGAGGCCCTGGCCGAACACGGCCTGGGTCGTGTCCTCGGCCACGACCGTGCCCGCGTCAAAGACGCCTGCGTCGTTGCGGTACAACCGCACGACGGCGCCGTCCAGGTGGACCAGGTCGAAGTCGCCGTCGAGGTCCACGTCGATCAGCTTGAGGCCGACGTCGGCCCGCACCGGCATCGAGACCGCGGTACTCGCGTCGCTGAACGTGCCGTTGCCGTCGTTCAGCAGGAGCCGCGACCCGAACAGCAGGTCCGCGAAGCCGTCCTCGTCGAAATCCACGGCTTGGCCGCCGCGCGGCACGTAGGCCGCACCCGCCGGATTCGTGTCGACGCCGGCGCTTGCCGCGCTGTCCGTGAATACGCCGCCGCCGCCGTTCATGAGCAGCCAGTTGCGCGCGCCGTCACCCCGCGTATGGTCGTTCGGCGCGAACACGTCCAGGTCGCCGTCGTTGTCGAAGTCGGCCGCGAGCACGGTGCCGCCGAAACCGCCGATGTCGAGCGCGGTCATCCCGGTGGAAGTCTGGTAGTTGCCGGTGCCGTTGTTGACGTGCAGGAGCGCAACCGAGCCCGCGGTGCCTGCCGCGGACGCGGTGTTGCTGAACAGGTCATCGCGACCGTCGCCGCTGAAGTCGGCGAACCGGGAATCGCCGCTCACTCTCGGCGCGGTCAGCAGATCGCCGAGACCGGCGTCCGCCAGCACGCGGGCGGCGAAGGCCGCGACGCAGGCGTTGTTGGTGCGGGTCCCTGTCGCGGTGACGAGATCCTGGCAGTCGTCGTCGTTTGGATCGCCGAAGGCGAGGCCGGCCCGGGGCAGGTCCGAAGTCGTGATGTTGTGCGCCGGCGAGATCACGACCGGTCCGCCGCTGCCGAGCCGGCTGCCGTTCACCGCGAAGACGCGATAAAACACCGCCGCGTTCACCGGGATGCCGGCGCGCACGTGCGGCGAGGCCGTTGCGTTCTCGACAACCGCGATCGGCCGGCGCCCGGACAGGACCTCCGGCGTACTCGCCAGATAGATGCGATATCCCGTCGCCTGGGTGGCGGTCGCGAAGTGGATGGTGTGTCCGGGGTCCTGCGCGGTGACCACGGCCCACTCGACCGGGCCGGGCACCGGGCCGGGCTCGGCGGATACCTCGACGCTCTGGGGCCCGCGTCCGCCGCCGGTGACGGCGGCGATGCGGTAGCGGTATGTCACCAGATTGGTGAGGCCGGTGTGGACGAAGCTGGTGGCGGTGATGTCCTCGATGACGTTGCTGAGCGCGGCGCCCGGCGCCGGGTCATTGGTCCAGAAGATCGCGTAGCGGTCCGCGTCGGTGACTGCGTTCCAGGTCAACGTGACCTGTCCTTCGGCGCCCTCGGCGGCCGGGTTCGCGGGCGCGGCGTGAGGCGGGCTCGTGCCGAACACGCCGCTGCAACCGGCGAGCCAGCCGGCCGTCAGCAGGACGAACGTCACAGCGACCGCGCGTGCCGCGGTTTCGGGTCTCGATGCCATGAAGGACTTCACCCCGTGATGCAGCCGTGCATTAGACCATATCGGCGGCCAGGGTTCAGACCGCGGCGCGATTCAGGCCGCGGCAGGGCGCAGGTCGAGGCGCAGACCCGCGGCCATGCAGAAGAGCTCCACCGGCCGCGAGCGCCCGCGCAGCACCAGCGGCGGCAGCTCGATCAGGCCGCCGGCTGCCTGCTCGTCCAGCGACTGGCGGACCGATCGCGACAGCAGCACCTCGCCGGCCCGCGCCCGCTGCACCAGCCTCGCGGCGACGTTGACGGTGTCGCCGATCAGCGTGTAATTCGGCCGTTCCGGCGCGCCGACGTCGCCCACGATCACGTCGCCGGAATTGATGCCGATGCCGAGCCCGGTCTCGAGTCCGAGGCGCTCCTTCCATCCGCCTGCGAGCCGGCTGAAGCCCGTGATCATGCGGCGGGCCGCGGCGACCGCCCGTTCGCTGGCGTCATCCGACGGGTCCGGCAGGCCGAAGCCGGCCATCATGCCGTCGCCGGCCACGTGGAATACCGCGCCGCCGTGCTCGGCGGTGACCGACGACAGCATCGAGAAGTATTCGTTCAGGAGCGGCACGACCTCGGCGGGCGTGAGCCGTTCGGCGACGGAGGTGAAGCCGCGCATATCGGCGAACAACACGGTGCCGCAGACGCGGGCTTGTCCGAGTCCGCTCCTGGCACGCGCCGTGCAGCGGCAGTGATCCTGCTGATGCAGTTCGAGGTTGTTGCCGGCAGGGTCCTGGAAGTGCAGCTCGCGCGAATCGGGGCCGAGCGGCCCGTGCAGGACACGGTAGGGCACCGCGAGGCGGTCGAGTTCTGCCTGCGCCTCCTCGATGGAGGCGACCGCAAGCGCGACATGCGGGCCCGCGTGGTCGAATTCACCCGGCGGTGCGGGCGCCTGGCGCGTCAGCAGGTGGATCTGGGCTGCCGCGCCGGCGTTGATGCGCAGGCATTCGCCGGGCCGATCCCAGGCCGCCACATCGCCTTCCAGGCCGAGGACTTCGGCGTAAAAGCGCCGCGCCTCTGCGGCCGCATCGGGACCGGGCACGATCCGCACCGCGTGGTGGTGCAGTCCCGCTACCTTCACTGCCACGGCTTGGGCTCCGGGTCGAACAACTCGACTGTGAGGTCCAGCAGCCGTTCCTCCCCGGGCCCCAGGCCGCCGACGCCGATCACCTTGCGCGCGAGCTCCGCGCCCTTGGCATCGCGGATCACGACGACGACGGAATACTCCCCCGGACCTTCCGCCGCCGGCCGTGAAAACTGTCCCGAAACCTTGAGCGCCACATTGCCCGGTTCCTCGACCGGCGCGTCCTTGCGCCGTTCGAAGCGCAGGTGATGCCGGCAAGCCGGGCAGACCGCGGCGCTTTCGAGGATCGTCGCCCGGCAATGCGGGCAGGACCTCGTCTTGCCGGCCGCAGCGACTCGACGATTGGCGACCATGGGTCTCAGTTGCGCGTCGCGGCCTTGGGCGCTCCGGTCTCGTTCCAGCCGAACTCGGCGCGGCCGCGCATGCGCGCGCCGCCCGCAACCGCGAGCGACCCGGCGTTGACATCGCCATTGACCACGGCGGTCTGGTGCAGCTCCACCTTGTGCGCGCTTTCGATGTTTCCGTCGATTTCGCCGGCAATGATCACGGAGCCCGCGCGCACCGAGCCCGCGAGGTGCGCGCCGGCTTCGACCGTGAGCATGCCGTCCACGTGCACGTCGCCCTTGAAGCGGCCCGCAATCCGCACATGGCCGGAGCCTTCGATCTTGCCTTCGAAGGTCAGGCCGGAAGCGAGCACCGATTCCTTGAGCTCCCGCCGCGCCGCGGTCGCACCCGCGGCGGTCTGGGGCGCTGCCGGCACCGGCTCGGGCCGCGGACGCATGGCCGGCGCCGCGGCGGTCACGGCGTCATCCTGATTGCTGGTGTCCTTCGCAACGATATCCTTCCAAATGGCCATGGCTGGTCCTCCGGGTGGGGGACGCCAAGAGTAGCCAGTTGGGCGGTCCGGGGCGAGCCGCGATGCTGGCCCGGGCGGATGAATCGGGCAACTGTCGCCAGCTGGCGACAGTGCCGGGCAGGAAGGGGCTAGAACAGGCCTGGCAGGTTGGCTTGCGCAGTCGTCGGCCGAGACACCTCGGGGTATCGAAACGGGATCCTGGCTGCCGGGAAGGGGGCGGGTACCGCCATGGCTTGACCGCAGGCGCCGGTCTGGAGCCAGTTCAGGGCGGCCGCGGTGGAGGCTTCCGCGCTGTCCCAAGGGGCCCTTGTCAGGTCGTCGGTCGCGGCGCAGGCGGCCCCGGGCAGGGTGGGCGCGAGGCCGTCGTAATAGTCCCCTTCGTTGTCGGCGTTGGTGACTCTGAAGCTGACCAGCCGCAATCGCAGGTCGCAGCCTTGCAGGTCGAAGGCGAGCTGGCCCACGGGCTTGCCGAAGGTGTCGGAGCCCACGATCGCGACTTCGACCCAGGGCTTCAGCGAATTGATCACGAGTTCGCTCGCGGAGGCCGAGCTCCCGGTCGTGATGAAAGCGATACGCACCGGGCCCACCGCTTCCTGGGCGAAGGCGAAGCGCCGGGTCGCGTCGTTCGCGGACGCACGCAGGCTGTTGAAGCGCGTGTGGGACCACACGTCGGCGCCGGCGACGCGATCGTCGCCGTGCAGGTCGCCCATGAGGTCTGCGGTCGAAACCAGTCCGCCGCCGTTGTAGCGCAGGTCGACGATGAGGTACCGGATGTTCTGCGCAGCGAACTGGGCATAGGCATTGCGCAACGGTGTATTCGCGGTCGAGATGAACGTGCGCAGATTGACGTAGCCGACCTGTACCGCGGGGTTTCCGGGCATCGGCATGACCGTGACACCGCCCTGCGGCAGCGGCGGAATGGTCACGACCGCCTTGGTGAAGTTCGCCTGCTGCTGCTGTCCGCCCGGAAGGACGAAGCGCATGCCGCGCTGCACGCCCGCGGTCGCGGGGCCGAATGCCTGCTCGAGATTCGGGTCGGTCTGGAGGATCGTCGCGACCGCGACGAAACCGCTGCCCGAATCGACGTGCGTGATCTCGGCGCCGCGCACGAGCCCACCCGCCGCCGCCGGGCTGCCCTCGAAGACGTCCGGCAGCAGCAGGCGATTGCCCTCGATGCGGGTACGGAAGCCGAAGCCGATGAACTGGCCTTCCCCGAAGAAGGAGCTGTCGGCCTGCGGTGTAGTCAGGAAGCTGAAGAAGCGGTCCTTGCCCTGCGCGCGCGCGGTCGCGGTCAGGGCGTCCAGCAGGGCCTGGGCGTCTGCGTGGGCCGCCAGATTGACGGTCGGGGGCAGGAGCTCGAGAAACAGGTACCAATCCCGCGCGACGTCGAGCACGAATTCCTTCTCGCTGGTCGCGGAGCAGCCGCCGCCGGGGACCGCCGCGCCACCGCCGCCGCCGCAGGCGGCCATCAGCGCGCTGGCGCACGCGGCAGCCGCGGCTGCGGGCGCCCGGAACATGGTCAGGCGAGCTGCGCGCCGAGGAGCCTGAGGCGCCGGTGCTGCATGCGCAGCGCGAAGAGGAGCGCGCGCGTCTCCGCCCGGAAGCTGGCTTGCTCCCAGCGCTCCGCGACCCGCTCGCGGGTCCTGGCGTACCAGGCATCGGTGAGGCGCGACCATTCCGCGAGCGTGGCCGTGAAGAGGTCGTATTCCCGCTTCACGCGCGCGCGCAGTTCCGCGATGTCCACGTGCGGCCTCGCGATGCTGCGACGCTCGATCCCCGCCTCGACGCGGCGGAACTGCATCGCGAGGCGCACGCGCTGGATCGCGACGGCCGGCGTGCGCTTGAGTTTCGACGTGAGCCCGACCCAGGACAGCGAGCAGATGATCCACTTGCTCGGGTCCCACTGCCACCAGCGGATGCCGTTCCGGTAGTCGTGCGCGAACTGGTGGTGGAAGTTGTGGTAGCCCTCGCCATAGGTCAGGAAGGCGAGCCAGCCGTTGTCGCGCGCGCTGTGTCCGTCGCCGTAGGGCTGGCGCCCGAACGCATGGGCGACCGAATTGATCAGGAAGGTGAAGTGGTGGCTGACCACGAGGCGCAGCACGCCCGCGAGCAGGAACACACCCCAGAGATCGCCGTGCAGCCAGCCGAGCCCGAGCGGCACCAGCACGTTGAGCCCGATCGCAAGCGCGTAGTAATAGCGGTGCTGGAAGGCGACCAGCGGGTCCTTTTGCAGGTCGCGCACATTGCTGAAATCCGTCTCGCCGCTCGGATAGCGGCGCAGCATCCAGCCGACATGCGAGAACCACAACCCGCGGCCGGCGGAATAAGGATCCCGGTCGTTGTCGTCCGTGTGCTGGTGGTGGTTGCGGTGGCCCGAGCACCAGACCAGCACGCTGTTCTGCAGCGCCATCGTGCCGAAGAAGAGGTAGACGAGGCGGACCGACCAGTGCGCGTCATAGGTGCGGTGCGACCAGAGCCGGTGGTAGCCGCCTGTGATCGCGAGACCGTTCGCATACAGCAGCACGGCGAACCAGACCCAGGCGGCGATGCTGTAGCCCTGCGTGAAGCCGTACCAGGGCACGACCACGAGCGCCGCGGCGAGCGTGAGCGCAAACATCAGGACGTTTGCCCAGAGCAGACGGGGACGATCGGCGGCGGTCGCATTCATGTGACGGAATCCGGGATCAGAGGGACCCGGTCATTCTGTCCGAAGAGCCCCGCGCTGTCACACGAAATAATGCGTGATCGGTTCACTTTTTCGGCGGGAACAGGGCCTCCAGCGCGCTTTTCGCACCCTCGACGGCGGCGGCAGGCGGCCGGAAGCGCCCCGGCGCGGCCTCGAAGTAGCCGCAGAAGTTGGCCCGTTCCTTGTTCTGGACCTCGTCGGCAACGGGTTCCGCGCAGTGCTTCGCCTTGCTTGTGTCGTAGAAGCGGCACAGGCGGCAGACGTGGAGTTCCGCCCGGCAGGCGCGGCATTCCTCGGATCGCAGCAACGGGAGGCTGAGATCGGCAAGCGAGCTGCCGCATTTCCAGCAGAGAAGCGCTTCAGTCACGACGCATCCTCGCGGCTGCTGATTTGGAAGCCCGAGGAGGCGAGTGTATATTGGCAGCGCCGCCGAGGGCTTGTGCGTGAGCCAGATGTTTCGCCCCTGTCGATTCACCGTGTACGCGAGTCTGGCGTCCTGTCTGCTGCTGGCACCGGCCGTCACGGCCGAGGCACCTCCCGATGTGCGTGCATTGATGACAGCCGATGAATTCAGCGCTGCCGGGCTGGAGCGCCTGAGCCCTTCGGAGCTCGAGGCCCTCAACCGCTGGCTGCTGCGCTACTCGGCCAGACAGGCGTCGGAGCTGCGCCAGCACAGCGAGTCGGTCAAGGAGGAGGTCCGAAAGGTCGAGCAGGAAGGAATACGCTCGCGCATAGCGGGCGAGTTTTACGGTTGGGACGGAGATACACTTTTCCGGCTCGAGAACGGCCAGGTGTGGAAGCAGCGTCTGCCCGGCCAGTGGCGCTACCGCGCGAGCGCTCCGGAAGTGGAGCTCAGCAAGAATTTCATGGGCTACTGGATGCTGCGGGTCCTGGACGCGGACCGCGCGGTCGGCGTGACGCGCATCGACTGAGTTGGCGGGTCAGGAAGCCGGGCTCGCGCGAGCGCGCAGCACGCATATGACGGCGCGGGACGATGCGAAGGCCGCACCAGCGGAGGCGCCAACAGCCATGCTTCCCGTGACGGAAGGCGCTCGCGCCATTGAGCGCGCGCGCGCTCTGGTAGCCGTGCGCCAGTTCGCGGACGCCGAACAGGAATTGCTGCGAGTGCTCGACGTCGACCCGCACGACCGCTACGTGCTCCACGCCCTGGTGGATTTCTATGAATCGACGGGCCGGCCGGCGCCGGCGGTGCAGATGCTGGCACGCCTGATCGAGCTTGCCCCACGGGAGCCCGGGCACTACTTCGCGCTGGCCGCTGCCTACGAGCGGCTTGGCAGGATGGAAGACGTCGCAGAGGTTTGTCGCCGCTTGACCGCGGCGCGCCCGGATCTCGCGGTCGCGCATTT
>JBQTKF010000116.1:0-14706 GCA_052386355.1 Gammaproteobacteria bacterium | reverse complement strand
TCGGCGGCGCCGGTCCGATTCACGCCTGTTACGTCGCCGGGCGGCTCGACAGCTCGCGGGTGATCTACCCGCCGCGGGCGAGCGTGTTCAGCGCCGTCGGAACGCTGGTCACGCCGGTGCGGCTCGATCTGGCGCGCGGGGGACTGTGCCGGCTCAGCGATGTGGACTGGGACGCGGTAGGCGGCCTGCTCCAGGAGATGCTGCAGGAGGGCCGCGAGGCGCTGCTCGAAGCCGGCATCGCGGCGGACCGCATCGTCTACGACTACTCGGCGGACATGCGCTACTTCGGCCAGCAGACCGAAGTGACCGTGCCGCTGGATGGCGACCCCGCACGCGAGCACGACATCCGCCTTCTGCGCTCCCGTTTCGACGCCGCCTACGAGACGCTTTACGGCGTGCGACTCGACGAGATGGACGTCGAAGTGGTGAGTTGGCGCGTCGCCGCGCACGGCGGCACGGCCGCGCGCGAATTCGGCATTGCGCTTGCGCGACACGCCGGTGCGCCCCGCACGGCGCGCCGCGTGTGCCTCGACGGCCGGGCGATGGAAGTCCCTGTCTACGATCGCGCCGCGCTGGCGGTCGATCAGGCCCTCACCGGGCCGGTCATCGTCGAGGAGCGAGAAACGACGATCTTCGTGCTGGGCGGCTGGAACCTGACGGTGCTCGGGGATGGTTGTCTGGTCGCGACGCGGCCGGACGGAAGGCATGTCTGAGATGGACGGCATCGAGCTCGAGATCCGCTGGGGCAACCTGATCAGCATCGTCAGCGAGCAGGCGCGGGCGCTTCAGCGCATCGCGTTCAGCCCGATCGTGCGCGAAGCCGGCGACCTTGCCACCGCGCTGTTCGACTCGGAGGCGCGCATGGTCGCGCAGGCGATCACCGGGACGCCCGGCCACATCAACTCGCTCGGCGCCGCGGCCGGCAACATGGTTCGCGTCATTCCGCGCGAGCGGATCCACCCGGGTGACGTGCTGATCACGAATGATCCCTGGTTGTCGGCGGGCCACTTCTTCGACATCACGGTGCTGACGCCGATCTTCCGCGGCGACCGCCTGATCGGCTACTGCGGTTCGACCATTCACCATACCGACATCGGCGGCTACGGCGTGGGCGCTGGCGCGCGCGACGTCCACGAGGAAGGGCTCTGGATCCCGGTGCTCAAGCTGTACGAGCGCGGCGAGCCGAACGAAACGCTGCATCGCATGATCGGGCGCAACGTGCGCACCCCCGACGCGATATTCGGCGACTTGGCGGCCCAGGTGTCGAGCGGCAAGATGGCCGGCGAACGTCTGAACGCGATGTGCGACCGCTGCGGACTGGATGACATCGGAGGTCTGTCGGCGGAGATCCTGGCGCGCTCCGAGCAGGCGACCCGCGATTCGATTCGCAGGTTGCCCGCCGGCACCTACCGCGGCGAGACGAGTTTCGACGTGCCGGGCGGGGAGCTGATCAAGCTCTGTGCCAGGGTCACGATCGACGCCCGGCAGGGCGAAGTCACCGTTGACTTCGCGGGCAGCTCCGGACCGAGCCGGCACGGCATCAATGTCGTCAGGGCCTATACGCACGCCTACAGCACCTTCGCAGTGCGCACGCTGCTCGACCCGGATCTGCCCAACAATGCCGGGAGCCTCACGCCGATCAAAGTCGAACTGCCGGACCGCTGCATCGTCAACGCCGAGTATCCGGCGCCGGTCAATGCGCGCCACGTGGTCGGCATGTACGTCCCGTTCCCGATCCTCAATGCCTTTGCGCAGGTCATGCCGGAGCGCGTCCTGGCGGAGGGTTCCGGCGCGGTGTGGACCATGCAGATCCAGGGCCGCGACCGGCACGATCGTCCTTTCACCAGCTCGATGTTCAACTACTCGGGCGGGATGGGTGCGCGGGCTACCAAGGACGGTCTGTCGGCCACCTGCTATCCCACCGGCGTTTCGGCGGTGCCGATCGAGGTGCTGGAAGCTTCGATCCCGATCGAGTTCATCTGCAAGGAATTGGCGCCCGGCACCGGCGGCGACGGCCGGCAGCGGGGCGGTGACGGCCAACGCATCGGGTTTCGCATGCGCTCCGGCCGGGAGTGGCTGCTGAACGCGATCCCGAGCCGGTTGCATTTGCAGGCGCAAGGCCTCCTCGGCGGAGAACCGGGAGCGCCGGGCCAGTTCCTGATCAACGGCAGTTCAAGCGACGAGGCACACAAGCGCGCGATGGCGCCGCAGGATGAGATCCTGATGCAGACCCCGGGGGGCGGCGGCTTCGGTGCGCGCTAGCGGGATCCGCCGGAATAATCGCGGAAGGCGGCCGCCAGCCGGCGGGCTCCCGCGAGCACGAATCCCTGGTCGGAGTCCAGCAGGAACAGACTCGCGCCCGCGGCGCGCCAGCGCGGTATCTCCTCATGTCGCGGCGTGAACATGCCGATCGCGACCTTCGCCTGGCGGCCGGCGTTGCACGCGGCCGCAACCGCGTCGATGACCTCGGCGGCGAGCGGATCCTTGCCCAGCGAGACGGCCAGATCCATGCGGCCGACGAAGATGCCGTCGACGCCCTCGACCGCGGCGATCGCGGACGCCGCCTCGAGCGCGCGAGCGTCCTCGAGTTGAACGATCAGCGTGACTTGGGCGTCGCTCGCGTCGAGGTGGCCGGTCATGTCACGGATGCCGTAATCCGCGGCGCGCGTAGAACCCGAGTATCCGCGCCCACCCGCGCCGAAACGCGCGGCCTGGACGAGGCTTGCAGCCTGCGCGGCGCCGGCGACGTGCGGCACCAGAATGCCCGTCGCGCCGCAGTCGAGTGCGTTCTGAATCTCGGCCGCGGTGCCGGAGGCGACCCGCACCAGCGACGGCTGGTCCACGGCACGCAGCGCCGAGATGCAGCCGTCGATCTCGAGGCGCCCGAAGGGCGCATGCTCGGCGTCGAGGCACACGACGTCCAGTCCCGCGCGGGCAAGCACTTCGCAGATGATCGGCGATGGCGTTTTGACGAAGCATCCGACAAGCGGCGTGCCCGCCGCGAGCCGCGCGCGAAAGCCTGCAGTGCGTGCGCCCATGGTCGGCAGGCATCTTACTACCAAAAACGGCACGGACCGCAGGCCGTCCGCCCTTGAAAGCCTGGCACTTCACGACCCGCGCGATTCCGCAGCAGCGGCAGCAGCGGTCATGGCGGGAGATGATGGGCAGATTGCGGCTGCCGGTCGGCAAGCTGTCCGGCACGGGCGGATTCCGCGGCAGCATCTCCTGCATCGAGTCGCCGTTCGGGATGCAGTTCGCACTCGTGGAAGCCGAGCCGCACGAGATCAGCGGCCGCTATCTCGATCAGCCCGCCGCGATCTGGCTCACGCTTCTCATCGAAGGCGAGGCGCGGCTGGGCTTCGAAAGCCGTTCGATCGACTTGATGCCGGGCGACATCGCTTACGGCCCCACTTTCGCCGACGCGAGTCTGCGTTTCTCGACCGACTTCCGCCAGCTGTTCGTCAATGTCCAGAAGCTGACGCTGAATCCTCGCGTGTTCGCGCCGCTGTCGCTGCGGCTCGGATGCCTGCGCGGCCAGTCCGGCATCAGCCGGGTGTTTTCCAGCATGCTGCGGTCGCTGGCGGAGGTGATCAGCGAGATTTCCTCGGAAGACCTGCGTCCCGTGGAACTTGCCGTGACTGAGTTCCTGATCACCGTCCTGCGCGGCGAGCGGGAGGCGTTCGCGCTCGGCGGCGTCGCGGGAGCCAAGGCATCCCGGCTGCACCGCATCTGCCAGGGCATCGAATCGGTGCTCGGCAATCCCGGCCTGACACTCGGCATGGTGGCGGAGCGCGAACGGGTATCGACGCGTTACCTGCAGAAGCTCTTTGCCAGAGCGGGCAACAGTTTCAGCCACTACCTGCGGACGCGACGTCTCGACCGGTGTCGGGCGGACCTGATCAGTCCCCTGCATGCGGATCTGTCGATCTCGGAGATCTGTTTCCGCTGGGGCTTCAACAGCTCGGCGCATTTCAGCCGGGTGTTTCACAAGGAATACGGCATGTCTCCCCGGGCATACCGTCAACTGGCCGGCGAGAAGCCCCGGTGACGGACGCAGGCGCAACCGTGCCCGAGCCGGTGGACACCCTGATTGTCGGCGCGGTCCTCGTGACCCTGGACGCCGGTCGCCGCATCATTTCGGACGGTGCGCTCGCGATCCGCAAAGATCGCATCGTCGGCGTGGGTGCCAGCCGCGAGATCGCGGCCTGCTTCTCGCCGCGCGAAGTCATCGACGGGCGTCGCTTCGTCATCACGCCCGGATTCATCGACGCCCATATTCACATCACGGGCGATCCGCTGACCCGCGGCTACGTTCCGGACGACCTGGCCGCGGGCGTCGAGGAGCGCTTCGCGCACTGGGTGATGCCGCGCTTCCTCGCGCACTCGGCAGCGGACGAGCGCCTGTCCGCGCAACTCGCGGCGCTGCAGATGCTGCGCTCCGGCACCACCTGTTTCCTCGAGGCGGGCACCATCCGTCATCTCGACGCGGTCGTGGACGGGCTCGCGCAAACGGGTATCCGCGGCCGGGTCGGCGCCTGGATCGAGGGCAGGGTACACGACGGCGGGGACCAGACAGCGGCCACCGACCGCGCCATCCGGGCGCTCGAAGACGAGATGGCCCGCCATCCGGGCGGGAGCGGCGCAAGAGTCGCGGCCTGGCCGCTCCTGGTCGGACATGCGACCAATACCGACGAGGTCTGGCGGGCCGCGAAACGGCTGGCAGAAGGGCATGACGCCATCGTGTCGGCCCACATGAGCCCCTATCCGGCGGATCCTGACTGGTATCTCGAACACTGCGGGCGGCGCCCGATCGAGCACCTCGCGTACATCGATGTCCTCGGCCCGAGGCTGTCGCTGACACACGTGGTACATCTCGATCGACAGGAGGTCGACCTGCTGGCCGCAACCGGCACGAATGCCGTCGTCTGTCCGCTGGCGGCATTGCGCGGCGCCTTCGGACTCGCGCGCGCCGGGCGATTCCCGGGAATGCGGGCAGCCGGGGTCAATGTGGCGTTCGGGACCGACGGCGGTTCATCCGATCTGATGCAACAGATGAGCCTGGCCTCGGCGTTGTTCAAGGACACCGCGCAGGACGCCCGGATCTTCGGCGCCCACGAGGTGCTGACGATGGCGACGGTGGGTGCTGCGCGCCTCATGCGCCTGCAGCACGAGATCGGCAGTCTCGAACCCGGCAAGAAGGCGGACTTCGTCCTGCATGACACGGATCGACCGGAATGGCGGCCGTTCCTGAACCCGCTCCACCAGCTCGTCTGGTCGGCCGACGGTCGCGGTGTGCACAGCGTCTGGGTGGACGGCATCCGCGTCGTGGACGACTACCGTTCCACTCTCCTGGACGAGAGCGAGCTGTACCGGCAGGTCCAGTCGGCGAGCCGGGAGCTGCTCGCCCGGTCCGGCGTGCCCGCGCGCTGCGCGTGGCCTGTCATGTAAACATCACGGCTGTCAATACTGTAGGAGCGATCACTTCCATGGCATACCCCAATACACTGATCTTCGTCGATCTCGCGTCCGACGATCCGCAGGCTGCGGGCGAGTTCTACGCGAAAGTATTCGGGTGGAAGCATGAACCCCGGCCCGCCGATGTGTTTCACCGTATGGTCCCCGGGCAGAATTTCCTGAAGGCCGACGGCACGCCGAGCGAGATCGGCAATCTTCACGTCGGCATCTTCAATGCGAAGAACGCGCGGCCGCATCCGCGGCTGGAAGGCGTCGAACCTCGCGGGCTCGACCGGGTGGGGCGCAAGGCGCGGGTCTGGATTCTGGTCAGCGCGGATGACACCGTCGACCGTATCTTGACGACCGCGAAGGAACTCGGCGCGGAACTCCTGTGGCGAGATCACTACTGGAAGGAATTCAACGGCTATAACCACGCGTTTCGCGATCCCTGGGGCAACGAGATCGTTCTCTGGGTCAAGGCGGGCCAGGACCCCGCGATTCCGCCGAACTACACGCGCGAATAGGAACCCGGCGCATGCGAGCGGCGCGGTACAGCCGGCACGGCGGGCCCGAAGTCATCCGTTGCGAGGAGGCGCCCGATCCCGGGATGGGGCCGGCAGACGTCGTTGTCCGAGTCGCGGCCTGCGGTGTGAATCGCCTCGACATGATCCAGCGGGCAGGTTACTTCACCCTGCCGGGGTTTCGCTTGCCGCATATTGCGGGAATGGACGTGGCGGGCGAGGTCGTCGCGGTCGGTGCGGAGGTCCGAGGCGTGACGACCGGCGACCGCGTCGTCATCGATCCGTCGATGACGGACGTCCATGGCGATTCACGATTTCGCGGCATGGACGATCGCTACGGCCTGCTCGGCGTCATCGGCGCCTCGCTCAATGGCGGCTACGCGGAGTTCTGTGCGGCACCTGCGTCGCACGTGCACGCGATCCCTGCGGGCTTCCCCTACGAGCAGGCAGCCTGCATCCCGACCTGCTACGCGCTGGTCTGGCATGCGCTCCTGGAGGTGGGCGAACTGAAAGCGGGCGAGACGGTGCTGGTCAACGGCGCGGGCGGCGGCGTCTCGTCGGCCGCAATACAACTCGCCAAGAAGCTGGGCGCGACGGTGCTCGCGACCGCGAGGACCGAACGTAAGCGCCGCTATGCGCTCGGCATCGGCGCCGATCACGCGGTGGTCATGGAAGAAGCCGGGCTCGGCGATTGGGCGCGGAGGGTCACCGGAGGCCGAGGCGCGGACATGATATTCGACCATGTCGGGCCCGCACTTTGGGACGTGTCGATCGGCGCCCTGCGGCCGCGGGGCAGGCTGGTGAGCTGCGGTGCGACGACCGGACCGAGAGTGACGGTCGAACTCGGCAATTTGCACCGCTTGGGCATCCGAATCCTCGGTTCCGATGTCTATCGGCACGAAGAGTTCGCGCGCATGCTCGAGTTCTACTGGAAGAGCGGGTTCCACCAGACCATCGACTCGGAATTCCCGCTGGCGGAGGCCTCCGAGGCTCAGCGGCGGATGGAAGCCGGCGACATCACCGGCAAGATCCTGCTTCGTCCCTGAGCGATCGGATTCGAAGGGCCGGGGTCCGGCTGCGAGGCTGCAGCGCGAACTCAGACTGGGTCAGTGCGGTCATCGGCGACCTGGCGCAGGAAGTCGGCGCTGTCCCAGTAGTCGGCGCGATGCACAATCTGCGCGGCCTCGACCACGAAGTGAAACATGCCGCGGATGCTGAACGGGCGGGCGCTTCGGGCGTCCGTGCCTGGGGCGTGCCAGCGGGCGTTCATGCGATAGGCGACCGCGACCTGATCGCGATCGGCAATCAGGGTTTCAACTTCGTAGTGCAGGCCGGGGAACTCCGCGAGGAATACAGCGAGCCGGACGCGATACGCTTCGCGACCGACCACCGTCTTGCCGAGCGTCGAATGATGCTCGTTGATGAATCCTTCGCCGACACAGGCAATGGCGTCGTCGATACTGCCGCGATTGAGCGCTGCGAGATAGGCCCGAACAAGGGCCGCGGGTCCCATGCTTCCGGTCACGCGCCCGTCCGCCGCCAGCGCTCCTGGACCTTCTGGTACACCTGCTGATTGTGCGAGATTTCGATGCGATTGCCGTCAGGATCGTCGAGCATGCAGACGTAGCCGACCGGGGGCGGCAGCCGCGTGGGCGGCATGGCCAGGCAATTGCTGTGCCTGGCTTCCTGCGCAATGGATTCGAGTTCCGCGGCGGTCGGAACCTCGATGCCGATGTGGGCGAACGGCGCGAGCTGCGGCTGCTTCTTGCCCTGGTCGGCGTAGAACATGACCAGTACCAGCACGAACGGCGGATCGGCCTGACCGTCGTGCCCGAGCCAGGCGCTGCGTCCCATCGCGTCCTGAAATCGTTCCACTACGACGAGCGGGGTGAACTTCTCGTACCAGGAGATGGACTGATCGATGTCGCAGGACGGCAGTGCGATGTGGGTCCAGCGCGGGCGGCTGAGCGTGCTCAATGCGGGCGCTCCTTATCGGGAATTGGCCCAAGGTCTACCATCGGCGTCGAGCTGTCTTGCCCGATTGCGCCCGAAATGTACGCCCGCGCGTACGGGCGGTGAAGGCGCAGCGATCTAAGTGTGCCCGCCAAGCTGCCGTTCTGACGTCCTGATATCCATCCGGCGGTTCCCCCGCCAGTCCTCGCGTCGCCTCCGGCGTCGCGATCTGTCCGTTGCGTGTGCGTATTCCCAGCCTTCCGCGCGCGAAACCAGGCACTACACGGATAGGGCGGCGCTGGCCTGATCGTCTTTGCGAGGCCCGGCTGATGCGGACCATTGCCAGAGCTGCGTGGAAATCGCGGTTCTCACCGTGCGTCAAGGACTTGAAGCGCCGAATGAGCGGGACCGGATATCTTGTAACTGATTGATAAATAAAGATAAATATGACCAACCAAGCAGCAGGCGCAAAAAGTACTTGCAATCGAGTCGGTGTTATAGTTAACTACAACACCAGAAGAGCACATCAGTACATCGGATCCGGCACGAGCCGGAGCCAAATTGGCAGCGAAAGGAAAGGAGACGGTCATGTTCACGATGGTTGCAGAAAACACCCGGAAGGCGGTCAGCGCAGTCGCGGCGGTCGCAGTCGTGTCCTTCGGCGGCCTGGTGCTGGACCAGGCCCACATCGCCTCGGCGCCCCGCGGCACCGTGGAGATCGGCGAACTCACGCCGGTGGCCGGTACCGAACTCGCCTCCGTGACGCTGCCGGAGATCACCGTGGTTGCCAGGCGCGAGTCGATGACGGACGCGATGCTGGCGGCGGTGGAGCTGCCGGAAATCACGGTGACGGCCAAGCGCGTCGCGTACGCCGTCGCCAAAGCAGGCCAGTCGAAGCCGACCCGCAACGTTGCGGCCGAAAGTGCTCTGCTAAAGTAGTCTGGTAGCGGGCTAGCTCACTTAGGCGCGGCATGGACACCAACTGGAACGACAGCCTGCCCATCTACCGCCAGCTGCGCGATCGCGTGGTGGCGATGATCCTGGAGGGCGTGTTGAACGACGGCGACCCCCTGCCGTCGGTGCGCAGTGTCGCGGCCGAATACCGGCTGAACCCGCTGACCGTGCTCAAGGGCTACCAGCAGCTGGTGGACGAACAGCTGGTCGAGAAGCGCCGCGGACGCGGCATGTTCGTGACCGACGGCGCGCGCCGCGCGCTGCTCAAGGACGAGCGACAGCATTTCCTCGAGGAGGAGTGGCCCCGGATCGCGGGCCGCATCCAGCGCCTCGGCTTCGAGCCGAAGGAGCTGCTGGACAACCTCGACAAGATTCCGCCGGCCCCGGCGACGTCCCTGAAGGGCGCGCCGGAGCCGGACGAGGCTGAGGGAGGCGAGCGTGACTGACCTCATCGTGGCGCGCGGGCTCGGCAAGAGCTTCGGCGCGACCCGCGCACTCGACGACGTTTCCTTTGCGGTGAAGCCGGGGCGCATCGTCGGCCTGATCGGCCCGAACGGCGCCGGCAAGACCACCGCGCTCAAGGCCCTGCTGGGCCTCACGCGTTTCGAGGGCGAGCTTTCCGTCCTCGGCCTCGACCCCTACCGCCAGCGCCACCGCCTGATGCAGGACGTCTGCTTCATCGCCGATGTCGCCGTGCTGCCGCGCTGGATCCGCGTGCGCCAGCTGATCGAGTTCGTCGCGGCCACGCACCCCCGGTTCCGGCGCGAGGTCTGCGATCACTTCCTTGCGCGCAGCGACGTCAAGCGCGACCGCCGCGTCAAGGAGCTGTCGAAGGGCATGGTCACCCAGCTGCACCTCGCGCTCGTGATGGCGATCGACGCGAAGCTGCTGGTGCTGGACGAGCCGACGCTTGGCCTCGACATCCTGATGCGCAAGCAGTTCTACGAGACGCTGCTCAACGAGTATTTTGACGAACAGCGCACCATCCTCGTCACGACACACCAGGTCGAGGAGGTCGAGCACATCCTGACGGACCTCATGTTCATCGATCGCGGGCGCATTGTGCTCGACGCGGCGATGGACGACGTGCAGGCCAATTACGCCCAGGTCGCGGTGCGGCCGGAGCACCTGGCCGCTGCGCGCACCCACAAGCCGCTGGCCGAGCGCCAGGGGCTCGGGCGCACGCACATGCTGTTTCGCGGCGCGGCGCGCGCCGACCTCGAGCGCCTGGGCGAAGTGGGCGTACCGTCGGTCGCCGACCTGTTCGTCGCGGTGATACAGGGAGCGCGCGCATGAACCGCTTCATCTGGCTGGTCCGCCGCGAGATCTGGGAGCACAAGGCGATCTGGATCGCGCCGCTGATCGTGCTCGCCTGCCTCGCGATTTTCAGCGCCACCGGCAATGTGCACCTCGCGCCGATCGGCAACATGGACGCCGATACGCCGCTCGCCGACCTGCCGCGCGACGCCCAGGTCGGGCTGCTGCTGTTGGCATATGGCGGCCTGTCGCTGGTCGTGTTCATGGTGATGGGCATCATCTCGTTCTTCTATTCGCTCGACTCGCTGTACGCCGACCGCCGCGACCGCTCGGTGCTGTTCTGGAAGTCGCTGCCGCTGTCCGACGCCGAGAGCGTGCTGTCGAAGTTCACGGTCGCCTGCGTCGTGATCCCGCTGGTGGCGCTCGCGGGCGCGGTGCTCGCGCAGCTCGTGATCGCGACAGGCGGCTCGATCAAGCTCGCAACCATGGGCCAGGCTGCCGACATCATGTGGGAGCCGCGCGCGATTATGGGCGGAATGGGGCTCGCGGCGCTGTGCTCGGTCACCGCGATGCTCTGGTACGCACCGGTGGTCGGCTACCTGATGCTGGCCTCGGCCTGGGCGCCCAAGGGCCCGTTCCTGTGGGCCGTGCTGCCGCCTGCTGCGCTGTTCATGTTCGAGCGCGTGCTGCTCTACACCAACCATGTCGGCAACTTCATCCAGGAGCGGCTGTTCGGCCTGATCGGCTTGCTGCGACCGGAGCGGATGGACGATGCCGAACCGGCGACCCGCGAGCAGGTGCGCGACAAGGTGGTCGAACTGAGCCAGCTCGACTTCGCGGCGAACCTGCGCGAGTTCTACGCCTCGGCGGACCTTTGGCTCGGCGTCGTCGCCGCGGTCCTGATGATCGCCGCTGCGACGTGGGTGCGCCGCTACCGCGACGAGACCGCCTGAACCATCGGACGGGGGAACCGAATCATGCATCGTTTTGCCGGGGTCACCGTTGCGCTCGTCCTGCTTGCCGCCGTCCCCCCGTCGCAGGCCGCGAGCGCGACGGTGACCCGGGCCTGGCAATTCAAGCCGGAATCCGCGGGCGGGCTCGCCGTCCGCAACCTGATCGGGGACGTGCGCATCGAGCGCGGCACCGATGCCGGCTTCCACGTGACCGCGCGGGCGACGGTCGATGCGGATTCGCAGGGGGAGGCTGATCGCCTCGCGCGGCTGATTGACTTCCGCACCGCCGACGCCGGCGCCGGCTCGCGCTTCGACGTGGCGTACCCGCGCGAGCATTTCCCGAGGATCTACTACGGCGGCGGCCATGCCGCCTGGTGGGGCATCACCTATGCGAACTACCTCGGCGAGCGTGTTCGCCTCACCGGCGATCGCGACGACGCACCGGGCGTGCGCGTCGACCTCGTGATCCGCGCACCGGCGGGTGCCAGGCTCGACGTCAGCACGGTGTTCGGAGACCAGGTCGCGATCGGCTATTCCGGCAATCTCACGCTCGACGGCGGCAGCGGGCTCTTGCGCACCACGGGCGGCGAGGGCGAGGTCGAACTCGACAGCGGCAGCGGCGCGGTCGAAGTGGACGGGCACCGCGGCCGCGTGCGTGCCGACACCGGAAGCGGGTCGGTGCGCATCGGCGATTGCGAATGCGACATCACGGCCGATACCGGCTCGGGCTTGGTCGAAGTGCGCGGTGGCTCCGGCCGCGTCAGCGCGGATACCGGCTCCGGCCGCGTCACGGTCGAATCCTTCGCGGGGTCGATCGAGGCGGACACCGGTTCGGGCTCGGTGCGTGGTCGCGACGTGAGCGCCTTGCGCGGGCTCGACGTGGACACCGGCTCCGGCAGCGTGACGGTCGAGGGCGACCTGTCGGCGCTCGAGCACCTGCGTATCGACACCGGCTCCGGCGGCGTGCGACTGCGTTCGACCGCGGCGCCGTCGATCGAGATCCGCGTGGACACCGGATCGGGCGGCGTGGACGTGGACGCGCCGGGCGCGTACGTGCGCGAGACCGACGACGTCTGGATCGTGCGTATCGGCGCCGGGGCGGGCCGCGGCGTCATCGACACCGGCTCCGGCAGCGTCGACCTGACGTTTCCCTGAAAAAGGGGACGTTCACCCTTTTGGCGCTGCGAAAATGGTGAACGCCCCCTTTCTCTAGCCGGCGAGGAGGACCGCCTCGGCGTGCTCCTGCGCCTCGGGCGTTCCGAACAGCACCAGTACGTCGCCCTCTCGAAGCGTCATGTCGGCATCGGGGTCGCGGCCGACGATGCCGTCGCGGCGCACGGCCGTGATCGACACTTCCGCACCGCGCTCGCGTACCTCGCGGATTGCGCGGCCGATCGCCCAGGCGCCCGGCGGCAGCACCACGGTGTGCAGTTCCTCGCGCAACGTGTGCGACTCGTCGATGACCTCGGCGCCCTCCCTGCGGAACACGCTTCTCAGCATTCGGTAGCGCTCGCGGCGGATTTCGCCGACCGTGCGCACCACGCGCGACATCGGCGTTCCGAGCGTGATGAGGGCGTGCGATACCAGCGTGAGGGCGGCCTCGAGCGTCTCCGGGACGACTTCGGTCGCGCCCGCGCCCAGGAGCTCCTCCAGCTGCGTGTCGTCCATGGTCCGCACCAGCACCGGCAGGTCGCGTCGCATCCGGCGCACCGCCTGCACGATCGCGACCGAGCGCGCCGGGTCCGAAAAGGTCACCACGACGGCACTGGCGCGCTCGAGACCCACCGACTGCAGCAGGTGCTCGTTGGCGGCGTCGCCGTACACCACCGGGTCGCCGGCGGCGCGCGCGGTGCGCACGCGGAAGGGATCGAGGTCCATGGCGATGAACTCGAAGCCCTGCCCCTCGAGCACGCGCGCGACGTTCTGCCCGACGCGCCCGTAGCCGCACAGCAGCACGTGCTCGCGCCGGGCGAGTGCGCGGGTGGCCGCGTCCATGCGCTCGAGCTCGGTCTCCGGCGGGCCGGCCTCGCGCAGCAGGAAGCGAGCGATCCGCTTGTTGTGCTGGATCAGGAACGGCGCGGTCACCATGCTGAGCGTGATCGCGGCGAGCATCGGCTGGGTGAATTCGGGGGCGAGCAGGTGATTCTGCAGCAGGAGCGCGAGCAGCGCGAAGCCGAACTCGCCGCCGGGTGACAGCACGAGCCCGGTGCGCAGCGCCTTGAACCACTGGCCGGCGAACGGCCGCGCCGCCAGCGACACGACCAGCGCCTTGAGCGCGAGCATGCCGGCGAGCATGGCGAGCACCGTCGGCAGCTGGCGGAACAGGCCCGGCACGTCGAGCTGCATGCCGACCGTGACGAAGAAGAGGCCGAGCAGGGTGTCGCGGAACGGGCGGATGCCGGCCTCGACCTGGTAGCGGTACTCGGTCTCGGCCAGCATCATGCCGGCGAGGAACGCTCCGAGCGCGAAGGTGAGACCGGCCGCGTGCGTCGCCCAGGCCGCGCCGATCGCGACGAACAGCACCGCGAACATGAAGAGCTCGGGCGCGCCGCTGCCGGCGATCTCGTGGAACAGCGGGCGCAGCAGCCAGCGTCCGGCCGCCAGGACGATCACGAGCCCGACCGCGGCTTTCGCGATCGCGGCCGCGATCCCCGCATTCGTGTAACCCTCGCCGGGAGAGGCGAGCACGCCCGCGAGCGCGAGGAAGAGCACCACGGCCAGGTCCTGGAACAGCAGTGTCCCGAATGCGAGCCGCCCGTGCGTGCGATTGAGCTCGCCCTGCTCGGTGAGCTGGCGCAGCACGATCGCGGTCGAGGACATCGCGACGGCGCCGCCGAGGAGCACCGCCACCGGCAGTCCGAGTCCCGAGAACCAGGCGAGCGCGGCCACCGCGGCCGTCGTCAGGCCGACCTGCAGCCCGCCGAGCCAGAACACTTCGCCGCGCGTGGCGATCAGCCGTGGCAGCGAGAACTCGAGTCCGAGCGTGAACAGCAGGAACACCACGCCGAATTCCGCGAGCGTCGCGGTCGTCTCGTTGACCGCGACCCAGCCGAGCGCGTAGGGGCCGACCGCCATGCCGACCGCCAGAAAGCCGATGATCGGTGGCATCCGCAGGCGACGTACCGCGACCACCACGACGAGCGTCGCGGTCAGGAGCTGCAGGACGTCTTCAAGGATGCTGTGTTCCAGCGGCCGCGCCTCCCCGCCCCATGTTGTCTGCGGGGCCTTCGCGAAGCAATCGCCGCGCGATGCGCCGCCATGCCCTGCCTGCTAGCATCCTTGCCATACCGGGGAGGACGCCTTGCAATTCGAGGCGGTGGAGGAGGCCGGCCGGCGCCGGTTCCGGTTCTCGGGCAGGTGGACCGTCGAGCAGGCGGCGGCGCTCGAGCCGCGCCTGCGCGCGGCCGCGGCCGGCGCCGTTGACAGGGCGCTCCTGGATCCCGCCGCGATCGAGGCGCTGGACCTGACCGGGGCCTGGTTGCTGCGCTCGTTCGAGCGGCGCCTGCAATTCGCCGGCTGCCGGGTGGAATGGGCCGGGGGGGGGGCGGGGCCCGCCCCCCGGATATAGCCCCCCCCCCCAGGGGGGGGCCCCCCGGCCCCCCCCCCCACCCCCC
>JBQTKF010000115.1:0-5066 GCA_052386355.1 Gammaproteobacteria bacterium | reverse complement strand
CGGCCTGATCCACGAGATCGGCGACTGGGTGATCCGGTCGGCGGTCGAACACGTTGCGCGCTGGCGCGCCGCTGCCTGGCCCGCGCTGCGCGTGGCGGTCAACGTCTCATCGCTTCAGCTGCTCGATCGCCGCTTCGTCGACAGCCTGCGCCAGTCGATGGCCCAGCATCAGGTGCCGGCCGAGTGCATCGAGGTCGAGCTGACCGAAAACGTGCTGCAGACCGGCCGGCGCACGGGCGAGGCACTCAGGGAGTTGCATTCGCTCGGCGTCGGGGTCGCGCTCGATGACTTCGGCAGCGGCTACTCTTCGCTGGTGTCGCTGCAGCAGCTGCCGCTTGCGCGCGTCAAGCTCGATCGCAGCCTGATCGCGACGATCGACAGCAGCGCACGGTCCCAGGCGATCACGCGCGCCATCATCATGCTCTGCCAGGGACTCGGGCTCGAGGTCACGGCGGAAGGCGTCGAGCGCCACGAGCAGCTGGCCTGGCTGCTGGATTACCCCGCGATGCACGTCCAGGGCTACCTGCTGTCGCCGCCGATCCCGGAGGCGGAACTTCTGATGACGCTGCTCGGCATGCCGGCGCGCATGGACCGGCTGCTGCAGAGCGCGTTGACCGCGACCCACCCGCCGGTCGCCTGGCTGCCTCAGTCCAAGTTGCGCAAGCTGCCCTGAGCGCTGCCGGCCTGCCCGGCTTCGGCCTCGCGGCGCAGCACGCGATCGTAGGCATCCCCGAACAGGACTTCGAAACCGGCGCTGGCGCCGACGCAGGCGTCGCATCGGTCGGACGGCAGCGCGCCGTCGGCCCAGAACAGGGTGGCCCCGAACTCGAAGAACAGCCACGGGCGCAGCATCGAGCGGCGGTGCGTGACGCGGAATCCGTACAGGTCCGGCTGCGTGCCGTCGCTTTCGCCGCGCAGGCTGATCTCGTAGCGCATCGCGCGCCGATAGTCGATTGCCTGGTACAGCGCAAGCCGCGTGCGCCATCGCACGCCCTCCGTCTCCTCGGAAAGTCGGAAGGAATTGCCCCAGCGCAGCAGCCAGTCGCGCCCGAGCACGCGGTCGAAGTCGAAGGCCTGCGTCACGCCGAAACCCTCGTCGTTCTCGACGAAGAAAGTGGTCCGCGCCGTCAGGAGCCGGCCGTCGCCCCGGAAGAAATAGCGCCGATAGCGTGCATTGACGTAGGGGTTGAGCGGGGACTCGAGCTTGATGCCGGCGCCGAGGTCGAAGCGGCTGTCGCGGTCGCGCAGCACGCGGTAACCGACGCCGGCGAACCATTCGGCCGGATCATCGTCCGAGAACGCGCCGCCCGCGGGACCCACGTCCGCGATCTCGTCCGCCACGTATTCGTCGCGGCCGGCGCGGCCGATGGTGGCGTTGAAGCGCTCACTGAGCGCGGGCAGTTCGATGCTCGCGCGAAAGCGCCCGTCCAAGTCGAAGTCGTCCTGTTCGTTCCAGTTGAGCGCGAGGCCGACACGGCCATTGTTGCCGTCCTCACCCTCTGCGTACTCGTGTTCGCCGCCGAACAGCCGGTCCACGAAGCGTGCGGTGCTGCAGACGCCGCGCTCGAGCCCGGCGCGTATCGTGTCCAGACCGCGGGCGTCCTCGGGACGCTCGCCGCCGCAACCGGCTGCAACCGGCGCCGCGGACTCCGTCACCGCTTCCGTTGCCGCCGCGGCAAGTGGCAGGGCCAGCGCGAGCACCGGGAAGATCGCGAGCCGCCTCAGGGTCGGCATCCTCAGGTCAGCCGCCCCCGCCCGATCGACTCGAAGAAGTGGCGGCGGCACAGCGGCAGGTAACGTTCGTTGCCGCCGATCTCCACCTGGTCGCCGTCGCGCTCCACGCGACCGTCGGCGCCGACGCGCACGACCATGGTCGCCTTGTGCCCGCAGTGGCAGATGGTCTTCAGCTCGGAGAGTTCGTCGGCGAGTGCCAGGAGGCGCGCGCTGCCCGCGAAGAGCTCGCCGCGGAAATCGGTGCGTAGCCCGTAGCAGAGCACCGGGACCGAGAGCCGGTCCACCACCGCTGCGAGCTGCTCGACCTGCGCCGGCAGCAGGAACTGTGCCTCGTCGAGCAGGACGCAGCTGACCGCTTCGCGCGCGTGTTCGCCTGCGACCTCCTCGTAGAGATCGGAGCCCGCGGCGAAATGGCGCGCTTCGCTCGACAGCCCGATCCGCGAGTGGACGCGCCCGCCGCCGCGCTGGTCGAACTGGGCCGTGTAAACCAGCGTGCGCATGCCGCGCTCGCGGTAGTTGTGGCTCGACTGCAGCAGGGAGGTCGACTTCCCCGCATTCATGGTCGAGTAATAGAAGTAGAGTTTCGCCATGGGTGGGCGCGTCAGTCCGGCATCGGCGCGCATTATGGCCCATGATGTCGCGGTGGGCGATCCGGGCTGGTTCATCGTCGTCAATCCTGCATCTGGCGGCGGCGCGGCACGGCGGCGCTGGCCCGGACTCGCACGCGCGCTCGAGCAGCGCAGCATCGGCTTTCGCGCGACGCTGACGCTGCGACCGGGACATGCGGTCGAGCTGGTGCGCGATGCCATCGAAGCCGGCGCGAGGCGCGTGCTCGCCGTCGGCGGCGACGGCACGCTGCACGAGCTCGTAAACGGGCTGGTGGGCCAGGCGCGCGTGCCGACCCCCGAAGTGCTGGTCGCCTGCGCGCCGCTGGGCAGCGGCAACGACTGGGCACGCACCTTCGCTATGCCGCGCAATCCCGCGGCTCTCGCCGATGCGATGGCCAGGGGCCGCGTCCGCAGCGCCGACCTCGGCATCGCGACCTGCATCGCCGCGGAGGGCGGCGAACGCCGCGTCGCGTTCCACAACGCGGCAGGCGCGGGACTCGATGCCGCGGTCGTGCGCGGGACGCCCGCGCGCGGGCCGCGCACGGTCGCCTATTTGCTGGCGCTGCTGCGCGCGCTCGCCCGCTTCCGCGCGCCGCGCTTCGCAATCGAGGCGGACGGCCAGCGCCGCGAGGCGCGTTGCCTGACTGCGATCGCGGCGATCGGGCCTGACTGCGGAGGCGGCATGCGCCTGGCGCCGGGTGCGCGCGTGGATGACGGCGCCTTCGAGCTGGTGACGGTGGCCGAACTCGGACTCTTGCGCGCGCTCATGCTGGTGCCCGGGCTGTGGAATGGCAGGGCGGCGATAGATGCCGCGTTCACCCGCACTCGATGCGAAGCCGCCCGCATCGTTGCCATGCCACCGGCCGACGTGGAAGCGGACGGGCAGCTGGTCGGGTGCACGCCGCTGGCCGTGCGCGTGCTGCCGCGGGCGCTGTGCGCGCTCGACTGCCGGGAGTCGGGTTGAAGCACCGGCCGCGCGCGCAGCCTGCAAACTCTACGGCCGCAACAAGATCCCGACCGGCGGTGTCCGTGCGCCTGCCCGGCGGGCCGGCTCAGCGGAACGATTGCAGGATCTTGCCGAGCTTGGCGGCGCCCGGGCACAGGCGCTCGAAGGGCACGGCGTTCAGCGCCGCTTCGGAAGTCGCCTGGCGGTCGTGGAAGTCTCCGCGCCTGCGGTCTACGTAGATCAGGCCGGTCACGTACTCGTTGCGCATCGCGCGCTCCTGCACATAGGCGGCGGCGTGCGCGCGGTCGGTCGGATCGTAGTCCGGGTTGAGCTTGCGCAGCACGACCTGGCTTCCGTCGTGCATCGGCACCGACACGGTTTCGCCGGGCGCGTACTGCACGCGGATTTCCTGCTGCGGCGCGATGTAGTCGGCGGCCACCGGCACTTCGCTGTGTTCCCGCACGTAGGCGTAGCTCTTGGTCGAACCCTCGTGGTCGTTGAAGGTCACGCACGGCGAGAGCACGTCGATGATCGCGAAACCCTTGTGCGCGAGCCCGGACTTGATCAGGGGCACCAGCTGCTCCTTGTCCCCCGAAAAGCTGCGCGCGACGAAGGTGGCGCCGAGCGCTAGCGCGAGCAGCACCGGGTCGATCGGCTGATCCTCGTTGGCGACGCCCTGCTTCGATTTCGAGCCGACGTCGGCGGACGCGGAGAATTGCCCCTTGGTCAGGCCGTACACGCCGTTGTTCTCGAGGATGTAGACCATGTCGAGGTTGCGGCGGATCGCGTGCGCCAGCTGGCCGACGCCGATCGACAGCGAGTCGCCGTCCCCGGACACGCCGATGTAGCGCAGGTGCCGGTTGGCCGCATTGGCCCCGGTCGCGATCGACGGCATGCGCCCGTGCACCGAGTTGAAGCCATGCGCCCCGCCGACGAAATACGCCGTGGTCTTCGACGAGCAGCCGATGCCGGACAGCTTCACCACGCTCTGCGGCGGCAGCGCCAGCTCGAAGCAGGCCTGCACGATCGCCGCAGTCACCGAGTCGTGGCCGCAGCCGGCGCACAGCGTCGACATGGCGCCCTCGTAGTCGCGCCGGTTGAGGCCGAGCGGATTCTTCTGCAGGCCCGGATTCGCGACTTTGGGCTTGGCGATGAAGCTCATGCAGCGACCCCCCGGTCGAGGGCCCGATTGACGCCCAGGACGATGCAGTCGGCGGACATCGGCAGGCCATTGTAGTGCAGGATCGAGCGCAGCTTCGACTTGTCCACCGCGGTCTCCACCGTCAGCAGCGCCCGGAGCTGCGCGTCGCGGTTCTGCTCGACCACGAACACCGTCTGGTGCGCAGCCAGGAATTCCTCGACTTCCGCGCCGAACGGGAAGCCGCGCACGCGCAGGTAGTCGACGGCGAGGCCCGAGCGGCGCAGCGCCGCGAGCGCCTCGCGCACGGGCGCGTCGCAGGAGCCGAGGGACAGGATCGCGACCTTGGCGCCGTGCCCGTCGGCGACCGCAGGCGGCACCAGCTTGCGCGCGGTCCGGAACTTGCGCGCCAGACGATCGAGCACCTCCTGGTACTCGGCGGAATCCTCGGTGTAGGTCCCGAACTTGCTGTGCCCCGACCCGCGCGTGAAGTAGGACGCCTTCGGGCTGATGCCGGGCAGCGTGCGGTACGGAATGCCGTCGCCGTCCGGGTCCATGTAGCGCTGGAATTTCGCGAGGCCCGCGACCTGCTCGGGCGTCAGCACCTTGCCGCGGTCCGGGCGCCAGGCGTCGTCCCAGC
>JBQTKF010000114.1:0-18241 GCA_052386355.1 Gammaproteobacteria bacterium | reverse complement strand
GCCCCCCGGCCGCGCCCCGGTGCGCGCGCGGCGCCCGGCCGCGATTTCGCCCGGCGCGGCCTCCATCGCGGACCCAGCCAGCCCCGCGCGCTCGCGCGCGCGGGACAGGATCGCGGCGACCTCGCCGGCGCCGCGGCCGCGCAGGTAGCCCGACAGTTCCTTGACCACGACCAGGTCCGGGCGCACCGAGGCGGCGACCGCGGCGAGGCGTTCCAGGTCCTGGTCCTCGCGATTGCCCGCCTGGCCGAGCAGGATCGCGAGCCGGCCGCCGCCGCGAAGCCCGAGCGCAGAATCCACGAGGCCCGCGAGCGCCGCCGGGTTGTGCGCGAAATCCACGATCAGGTGGAGGCCGCCCACTTCATAGCGCATCAACCGGCCGGGATTGTCCGCCGGGTCGGCGCCGAAGCGCGCGAAGACGGCAGCGATCGCCGCGGGCGCGATGCCAAGACCCGCGGCGCCGAGTGCCGCCGCCGCGAGGTTCGACTTGCTGAACGCCGGGTGGCCCGAGGCCGCGAGCGGCATGCCGGCGATCGCGCCGAGGTCGTGTGCCGTGCCCTTCTGCCAGAGCAAGAGCCGACCATCCGCGACCGCGCAAGCGGCGCCAGCCGCCGCGCGATGCCCGGCGACCAAGCGCTGCGAGGCGTCGCGCGCGAACCAGCCGAGCGGCTTGCCGGCGCCGGGCGCGGCGCGCGAGAGGACCGCATCGTCCGCATTCACGACCAGGAGGCCGCGATCGTCGAGCGTGCGCGCGACGGCGAGCTTCACGGCTGCGAGTCCTTCGAGATCGTGCACGCCGTATTCGCCGAAATGGTCTGCGGAGATGGTGGTAATGACCGCGACGTCGGCGTGGACGACGGCGAGACCGCGGCGCAGGATGCCGCCGCGCGCCGTCTCGAGCACCGCGCATTCGACGCGGGCGTCTGACAGCACGCGCCGCGCACCGGCCGGCCCCGAGTAGTCCCCGGTCGTGAGCGCCGCGCCGTCCACGTAGACGCCATCGGTGCAGCTCCAGCCCGTGGCGAGTCCGGCATCGCGTGCGCAGGCGGCAACGAGACGGACGACGGTGGTCTTGCCGTTGGTGCCGGTGACGAGCGCAGTCGGGATGCCGTGCAGCGCACCCCACGGCACTTCCGCGGGTTCCGGCAGTTCGGCGAGCGGCCAGCGCCGGCCGCCGCGCCCGGCGCCGATCGTGAGGCCGTCGTCGTCGCCGAACCAGGGAATGCCGCGGCGCGCCGCCTCGGCAAGCAGCGCCCCGAGGCGCGGCTTCGCCTCGCGCGCGGCGCGCCGGCGCAGCCGGTCGATCGCTCCCGCGTCCTCGAGCACCGGCGGCTCGGGCTCCTCGGGCTGTTCGGCTGCGAGCAGGGCGATGAGTCCGTCGCGTCGCGTCGGGTCCTGCTCGGCAACCGTCGCCGCGAGCGCCCACTCATTGATTTCGGTCGCGGTGAAAAGCAGATCGGCCGGCGCGGCGAGCGCGAGCGAGGCGCCGCCGGGATGCGCCAGCGCAGCGAGCGGTCCCGCGGGCCAGCCCAGTGAGCGGATCGCCAGGCGCACGCGCCGCTCCCAGCCGGCGAGTATCGCGGGCGTCGTGTCGCTCGCTTCGAGCACGGCGCCCGGGCCGTCGAAGAACCGGTTGTGCCCGGTCAGGCGGCGTGAGTCGGCGAAGGGTGCAGCGGTACCGCTCAGTCGGACGCCTCCGGCGCATAGCGGATGCCGCGCTCGTCGCGGATCAGGCCCTCGAGCGAGAGCGACGCGGGCGCCTCGGCGGGCGCTTCGACGACGGGCGTCGCCGCCACGGGATCGCTTGCGCGCGCCGTCGCCGCCGCCGGAACGCCTTCCGGCCGGAAGCGGATGACCTGCTTCCAGGAACGCGTGAGCGCATCCGCAAAGATGAGCAGCAGGTCTCCGGCCCGGCTCATGCGAAGCGCCTGGTCGATCGCATCCTGCTCGTCCGGGATCACCGAGATCGAAGACTGCGGCACGCCCGCGGCCAGCAGTTCCGAGGCGATGATGCGCGGCACCTCGTCCGGCGCCCGCTCGCGCAGGTTGTCGTCGCGCCGGCAGATGTAGTGGTCGAAGCGCCCCGCCACCGCGCGCGCGATCGCGCGCAGGTCCTCGTCGCGGCGGTCGCCAGGGCCCGCGAGCACGACGATGCGCCGTCCGGCGACGTCGAGCCGGCCCGCGAGGTCGGCGAGCATGCCGACCGCATGCGCGTTGTGGCCGTAGTCGAACAGCACCTTGAACGGATGCTCGTCGAACACATTCATGCGTCCCGGCGCCTGATAGAAGGTGGTGTCGAAAGTGCGCAGACCCTGGCGGATCGCGTCGAGCTTGACGCCGAGCGAGAACGCCATCGAGGCCGCGAACATCGCGTTCTGCACGTTGTGCGTGGCGCGGCCCTCGAGTGTCGCCGGGATCAGGTGGGTCCACAGCAGCGGCAGATGCCCGCCGCGGTCGTAGAGCGTGATCATCTGGCCATTGACGCCGGCCTCGAGCGCGCAGGCGCGCCCGCCTGCGCGGATGTGCTCGCGCACCAGCGCGTGCTGCGGATTCAGGGTCACGTAGCAGATGTGCGTCGCCTCGGTGTGCGCCGACATCCTGAGCACCAGCGCGTCGTCCGCATTCAGCACCGCGCAGGACTTCGCGACCTCGACCACGGTGCGCTTGACCTCGGCGAGCTGCTCGAGCGTGTCGATGCCCTTGAGGCCGAGGTGGTCGGCCTGCACGTTGATCACGGCGCCGACGTCCACTTCCGGCACGCCCATGCCGGCGCGCAGCAGGCCTCCGCGAGCGGTCTCGAGCACGGCGGCGTCGATGTGCGGGTCGGAGAGCACCATCCTCGCCGAGACCGGGCCGGTCATGTCCCCGGAAACGGTCCGCTGGCCGTCGATGTAGACGCCGTCGGTCGTCGTGAGCCCGGGCGTGTAGCCCGCCAACTTCAGGATGTGCGCGAGCATCCGCGCGGTCGTGGTCTTGCCGTTGGTGCCGGTGACCGCCGCGATGGGCACGCGCGCCGGCGTGCCCGGCGGGAACAGCATGTCGATCACCGGGCCGGCGGCGTCGCGCGGCGTGCCCTCGGAGGGCGCCACATGCATGCGGAACCCGGGCGCCGCGTTGATCTCGCAGATGCCGCCGCCGATCTCGCGGTAGGAGAGGGTGATGTCCGTCGACAGGAAATCCACGCCGCCGACGTCGAGGCCGATCGCCTTGACCGCGCGCACCGCCATGTCGCGGTTGTCGGGGTGGATCACGTCGGTCACGTCGGTCGCGGTGCCGCCGGTCGAGAGGTTGGCGGTCGAGCGGAGGTAGACGCGCTGATCCGCCGCAGGCACCGAGTCGGCATCGAGCCCGGCTCGCGCGAGCATCGCCTCGGCCTGCGCGTCGAGTTCGAGCCGCGTCAGCACTTTCTCGTGTCCGACGCCGCGGCGCGGGTCCTGGTTCACGATCTCGATGAGTTGCGCGACATTGTGCAGGCCGTCGCCGGTCACGTGGCCGGGCGTGCGCTTCGTGGCGGCGACCAGCTCGCCATTCACGACCAGCAGGCGATGGTCGTCGCCCTCGAGGAAAGTCTCGACGATCACCGAGCGCGAATGCTCGCGCGCAATCGCGAAGCCGCGCGCGACTTCGGCGTCCGTGGTGAGGCGGATCGAGATGCCGCGGCCGTGGTTGCCGTTGTAGGGCTTGGTCACGACCGGGTAACCGAGCCGGTTGGCGGCGCGCACCGCCGCGCGCTCGTCCTGGACCAGCTCCTGCTTCGGCACCGGCAGGCCGAGCGCGCCGAGGATCCGGTTGGTCTCCTCCTTGTCGCTCGCGAGCTCGACCGCGATGTGCGGCGTGCGCCTGGTGACGGTCGCCTGCACCCGCTGCTGGTACTTGCCGTGGCCGAGCTGGATCAGCGACTGGTCGTTGAGGCGCAGGTAGGGGATGCCGCGCTTCTCGGCGGCATGCACCAGCGACGCGGTCGAGGGCCCGAGCGCGCGTCGCTGCGCGTACTTGATGTAGGCGTCGCGCGCCTCCGGCCAGTCCCAGCCTTCGGGCACGGAATCCGCCGGGCGCAGCTTCTCGGGCAGCAGGGAGCAGAGCAGCCGCAGCGCCAGTTCGCCGGCCGCGATGCCTTCCTCGCGCTCGGCGTATTCATAGACCACCGTATAGTGCCCCGGCTGGTCGAGGCTTCGGGTCTTGCCGAAGGTGACATCCTCGCCGGCGACGTTCTGGAGCTCGAGTGCGCAGTGCTCTAGCACGTGGCCGAGCCAGGTGCCCGCGTCCTCGTTCATGCGGCGGATGAATCCGCCGGGCTCCTGGTAGGAGCAGCCGTGCTCGGCGAGACCCGGCAGCGCCGCGATCAGGCCGTCGACAAAGCCCCGGCCGAGCTTGCCGGTCGGCCAGTCCTCGAGCGCGCCCAGGTCAAGCTCGAGCCGGATGACCGGAAATCGCGCGTAGTGCGAGGGCCCGACGTAGATGGAACGGTCGAGAATGCGCATGCCGGCCGGCCGTTTCCTGGGCTGTGGTAGGAGCCGGTCATGATCGCATAGGCCATCGCGGTCGGGCAGCCCGCGGACCATGCGGAGGCAGCAAGCCCTGCCGCCCCCCTAGACCGTCAAATGGCGGGCCTCGGCGGCCTAGCCCTTGGCAAGGGCGTGCAGGTCCGAGGCCTTGAGCGACTTGCCGCCAATCGCCCAGTCGCCCTGCTCGAACTCCTGCACGCGCACCCAGGTGACGCCGCGCATGGATTCGCCTTCGACCTCGATCATCGCAGCCGTGACCCTGGCGATGAGTTCCTGCTTCCGCGCGGGCGTGAAAACGTCCTTGATGACGTCGATGATGACCAGTGGCATGTCCAGATTCCTTGTCTTGACGGCATGCGCGGAGTTCCGCTAGTTGCTTGCGGCGGACGGAATCGCGTCGAGCGGCGATTCGAAGGCGATGAAGAGGACACAGGCAACATCGCTGGTGCAGCGGCCGCTGTGCGCCCGCCCCGCCGGACCGTAGGCGTAACTGCCGGGCACGAGTCGCACTGCGGCCTGGCCTTCGTAGCTGACCTGAAGCTCGCCGGAAATCAGGACCATGCGCTCGGCGGACGAATGCGTGTGCAACGGAATCGTGGAATGCGCCGGCACCTTGAACAGGATGTCGACATTCGCCTTGGCGGGATCGCCGTGCAGCACGGCGATCGCACAGCCCGCGGGCAGGAAATCCGGGCAGCCGCCCCACTGCAGGCCCGCGTCGTCGGCGGTCCATGCAATGGCGGGCTCGCCAGCCCGGGCCTCCAAGGCCAATGGCGCGAGCGCGAGCGCAACGATGCAGCAGGCGGTCGCCAGCCAGGCCTGCCGTTCCACGATGGTGCGGTTCATGGTGAAGCCTCCTGGTGCGTGATGTTGGCCGGCGCCGCCGATCGGGGTTCGCCGCCGTGACCTCACGATAGCAGTGTCGCGCCGGCGAAGCTTGCAGATGGCGTGGAGATTTCATGGAGATTCCGTGGGATTCGCGCCATCACTGGACTATGCTCGCGGCCGTGATCTACCGGTTCGGCGAATTCGAGCTCGACCTGGCGTGCTCTGAATTGCGCGCCGGGGGCGTTGCGCGTCCGCTGGAACCCCAGGTGTTCGCGCTCCTGGCTCATCTCGTCGAGTACCGCGGTCGACTCGTGTCGCGCGATGAGCTCCTTGAGAAAGTATGGGACGGGCGCATCGTGTCCGATGCCGCCATCGCCAGCCGCATCAAGTCCGCGCGGCAGGCGCTCGGGGATGACGGCACGGCCCAGCGCTTCATCCGCACCGCGCACCGGCAGGGCTACCGCTTCGTCGCGGCGGTCAAGGCCGCAAAGGCGGCGAGCGCGGACCTGCCCGCCGCCGCGGCAGCGCAGGACGCCGCGCCGGGCCAAGCGGCGAAGCCGTCGATTGCAGTGCTGCCGTTCCGGCTGCTGGGCGACCCCGGAGCCTATGCGACTGTGGCGGAGGCGCTGCCCGACGAGCTTATCGTCGACCTGGCGCGACTGCGCTGGCTGTTCGTGACCGCGCGCGGCTCGTCGTTCCGGCTGCGAGCCTCGGACGCCGACATCGATGAGATCGGCCGCCTGCTCGGCGTGCGCTATTGCCTCTCCGGATCGGTGGAAATTCTTGGCAGGACGCTCGTCGTCAACGTCGAGCTCGTGGACACGCGCGATGCCCGCGTCGTCTGGGCCGAGCGCTTTGCCGGCTCGCTCGACGACGTGCATCGTGTTCGCGAGGAGATCCGCTCGAGCATCCTTGCCTCGCTTGAGATCCAGATCCCGCTGCACGAGGCCGCGCTGGCGCGACTGAACGTGACCTTGGACCTCGACGCCTGGTCCGCGTATCACCTGGGCCTGCAGCACATGTACCGTTTCAACCGGCAGGACAATGCCGCCGCGACGGCGCTGTTCCAGCGCGCCATCAGCTGCGATCCGGATTTTGCGCGGGCGCACGCCGGGCTTTCATTCGTGCATTTCCAGACCGCCTTCATGCGGCACACGGACGACCTCGCAGGCGAAGTGGACCTCGCGCGCCGCTTTGCCGCGCGCGCGCTGGAACTCGACGCGCTGGACCCGTTCGTCAACTTCGCGATGGGCCGCACGTTCTGGCTGGTCGGCGATCTGGACGGCGGACTGCCGTGGCTCGAGCGGGCCACCACGCTCAGTCCGAACTACGCGCAGGGCATCTATGCCCGGGCCTGGACCGAGACCCTCTCGGGGCGCGCCCTGGAGGGCCGCGGTCACGTCGATTTCGCCATGCGCCTGTCACCGCTCGACCCGCTGCATTACGGCATGCTCGGGACGCGCGCCTTCACGCACCTGGTGCTGGCCGAGGACGGCGAGGCCGCTTCCTGGGCGGAGCGGGCCGCGCGTGCGCCCGGCGCACACGTATTGATTGCAATGATCGCGGCCGCGGCGCACGAGCTCGCGGGCAACCCGCAAGCCTCGGCCTACTGGACGGGGATCGTGCGGGAGCGCAGTCCCGCGCTGACGCGCGAGGATTTTTTCCGGTCATTTCCGATGAAGTCCGCCACCGCGCGGGCGCGCGTGTCCGGGGCCCTGGCGCAGCGCGGTTTCTGACCGGACGCTATTCCCGGGCCTGGATCGGCGGAATCGCGCTGGCCTGGCGGGTGTGCAGGTTGAAGCTCGCGCCGGCGGTCAGCACGTGCACGACCAGGCCCAGGATGCAGATCGGCTGGCCTTCCATCGCGCTGTCGACCGACGAGAACGTCACTTTCGACGCATCGACCACGGTGACGCCGCCGCTGCCCTCGACTTCGAGCGTCTCGTCCGGGCCGATGAAGGCGGCGGTGTCCTCGTCGAGGCCGATGCCGACCGCGAACGGGTTGTAGGCGAGCGCGGTGATGAGGCGCCCGAGCCGGTCGCGCTCGCGGAAGTGCTGGTCGATGATGAAGCGGTTGGTGAGGCCGAGCCCCGGCGCGAGCCTCACGCTTCCCGCGATCGCGGCCGCGCCGTCATCGCCGAAGGCGATCATGTGCTCGGACAGGATGGCGGCGCCGGCGCTCGTGCCGCCGACCGTCACGCCGCGCGCGTTCTGCGCGCGGATCAGCTTGGCGACCGGCGTGCCGCCGAGGAGCGTCGTGAGCCTGAGCTGGTTGCCGCCGGTGAAGAAGATGCCGGTCGCCTGTTCGAGGCGCCCGAGGCGGCCCGCCTCGTGGCAGTCGCGGCGGGTGTCGAAGTCCATCACGTCGGCACGGCGCGCGCCGAGTTCGCGGAACAGCTTCTCGTAGCGCGGGCCGGTCTCGTTCGAGCGGCTGGCGGTCGGGATCACGACGATGTCGGCCATCTCGCCGCCCGAGGCCTGCACGAAGCGCGCGAGGATCCGCGGGTCGTTCTCCTTGTTCTCGGCGCCGCCGATCGGGACGATGTGCCCGCGCGTCTCGCCTTCCGGAACGCGGCTCGGGCTCATGCTCAGGTTCCGAGCACGGCCTTGATGCGCGCGGACAGCGCGCCGATGTCGGTGCGGCCCTGCACCTTCGGCTTGAGCAAGCCCATCACCTTGCCCATATCCTTCATCGAGACGGCACCGGTCGCGGCGATCGCTTCCTTGATCAGGGCGGCGAGTTCGGCGTCGCCCAGTTGTGCCGGCAGATACGAACTCAGCAGGGCGATCTCGGCCGATTCCCGGGCCACGAGATCCGCGCGCTTGCCGGCCTCGAACTGCACGACCGACTCGCGCCGCTGCTTGATCATCCTGTCGATGACGGCGAGGACCTGGGCGTCGTCGAGCGCGATGCGCTCGTCCACCTCGCGTTGCTGGATACCGGCCTGGAGCATGCGGATGCACGACAGGCGATCTTTCTCGCCCGCCCGCATCGCCGACTTCATGTCTTCGGTAATGCGGTCCTTGAGGCTCATCCCGGGATCAGCGCGTCGCGCCGCGCCCGCCGTCGCGCGAGGCGCGCTTCAGGTGCCGCTTGATCGCGGCCGCCTTCTTTCGTTTCCGTTCCTGGGTGGGCTTCTCGTAGAATTCCCGGCGGCGCAGTTCGGTCAGGACGCCCGCCTTTTCGCAGGCACGCTTGAAACGACGCAGGGCAGCGTCGAAATACTCGTTCTCGCGGATACGGACGCTCGGCATTCCAACCTCGTTTCTGGCGCTGCGCCCCCGAATGGCCCCGGGGAAAGGGCCCGGCATTGTAGTGAGCGGCCCCCGGAAAATCAAAGCGATAGGCCCATGATCGTGCTCGGCATTGAAACCTCCTGCGACGAGACCGCAGTTGCCGTCTACGACGGCGAACGGGGCCTGGTCGCGGACCGGGTCTGGAGCCAGGTTCAGCTGCATGCCCCGCATGGCGGCGTGGTGCCGGAGCTCGCTTCGCGCGACCATATCGGCCGGCTGCTGCCCATGATCGAGGAAACCCTGGGCAAGGCCGGACTTTCGTTGCAAGCCATTGACGGAATTGCCTATACGGCGGGTCCCGGGCTGATCGGTGCGCTGCTCGTGGGCGCCTGCGTTGCGCGATCCCTGGGGTATGCACTCTGCGTCCCGGTCATCGGCGTGCACCATCTTGAAGGCCACCTGCTGGCCCCGGCCCTCGAGCCCGGCGCGCCGGCCTTCCCTTATGTCGCGCTGCAGGTGTCGGGCGGCCACACGATGCTGATCGAGGTAGAAGGCGTGGGCCGCTATCGGGTCCTGGGCGAGACGCAGGACGACGCCGCGGGCGAGGCCTTCGACAAGACCGCCAAGTTCCTCGGCCTCGGCTACCCGGGCGGGCCGGCGCTCGCCGCCAGGGCCGAGTCGGGCCGCCCCGGCGTTTTCGATTTTCCGCGTCCCATGCTCGACCGCCCGGGGCTCGACTTCAGCTTCAGCGGCATCAAGACCGCGGTGGTCATGGCGCTTCGCGGCCGCACGCTGGATGAGGAGACGCGCGCCGACGCCGCGCGCGGATTCGAAGACGCGATGATCGAGACGCTTGTCGCCAAGAGCCTGCGCGCGCTTGCGGCGACCGGCATCAAGGCGCTCGTAGTCGCGGGCGGCGTCGGGGCCAATCGCAGGCTGCGCGACTCGCTCACGCGCGCGGTGAAGGCGGCGGGTGCGAGCGTCCACTTTCCGCGGCCTGAATTCTGCACCGACAATGCTGCGATGATTGCGCTCGCGGGCCACGCACGGCTCGAAGCCGGCGAGTGCGAGGGGCTGGCGGCGCGCGCCCGCGCGCGCTGGCCGCTGGAAGAACTGCACCCCCCGGGACAGTAAAATAGGGACAGGTACACATTCACGAGTTCGGTAATGTGTACCTGTCCCTATTTCTTGTGAGGCTGCCGTGGATCGGATATTCATCACCGCGCTTGCCGCCGAGACCGTCATCGGCATCCACGACTGGGAGCGCCAGTCGCTGCAGCGCGTCGAAGTGGACCTCGAGATGTGGGTGGACCTCTCGGCCGCCGCGCGAAGCGACGCGATCGAGGACACGCTGAACTACCGCTCGATCGCGAAGCGCGTGCTCGCATTCGTGCAGCAGTCGCGGTTCCGGCTGGTCGAGGCGCTGGCAGGCGCGATCGCACGCATCGTGCTCGAGGAGTTCGGCGTGGCGCGCGTGCGCGTGACCGTGCACAAGCCGGGCGCGGTGCGCCACTCGAAAGACGTCGGCGTCACGATCGAGCGCACGCGCGATGCCTGAGGCTGCCGATGGCTGAGATCCGCGATGGCTGAGGCGTACCTCGCGGCCGGCAGCAATGTGCGGCCGCGCGCGAACCTGCGGCGGGCACTCGCCATGCTGGACGCCGAGTTTCCGGGATTGCGCACGTCGCGCGCCTACGCCAGCCGGGCCGCGGGATTCCCGGGCGACGACTTCATCAATCTCGTCGCCTCTTTCAGCACGGAGCGTCCGCTCGGCGAGGTGCTCGCGACGCTCAAGGCGATCGAGCGCTCGCTCGGCCGCGAGCCCGGCGCCGCGAAGTGGGGGCCGCGCACGATCGACCTCGACCTGCTCCTGTACGGCGACCTCGCAGGCGAGTTTGCGGATGCGCGGCTGCCGCACCCGGACCTCGTGACCCGCGCCTGGGTGCTGGGTCCGCTCGCGGCGCACGCGCCGGGGCTGCGCGATCCGCTGTCGGGCGAGACCATGGAAGAACTGTGGCGGCGCTTCGACCGCGCCGCGCATCCGCTCGCCGAGACCGCGTTGGCGGATCCCGATTGACCCCTTCAGCGATGTTCGCCGCCGGCCAGCCGGCCGCCGTCCACGGCGAGCACCTCGCCGGTGACGAAGGGCGCGCCGGTCGCGAAGAAGATCGCGGCCTGTGCAATGTCCTCCGGCGTGCCCATGCGCCGGAGCGCCGTGCGCGCGACGATGCGCCGCTTGAGGTCCTCGTCCATCCCCTGCTCGGGCCACAGCACGGGGCCGGGCGCGATCGCGTTGACGCGGATCTCGGGACCGAGCTCGCGCGCCAGCGAGCGCGTCAGCATCACGAGGCCGGCCTTGGCCGCGCAGTAGACGGCGTGAGCGTGCAGAGGCTTCAGGCCGTGGATGTCGGCGATGTTGAGGATCAGACCGCGCCGTCGCGAGAGTTCGGGCGCTGCCGCCTGCGAAAGGAACAGCGGCGCCCGCAGGTTGCTGCCGACGAGGTCGTCGAACTGCGCCGCGGTGATCGAGCCGACGGGCGTCGGGAAGAAGGTCGAGGCGTTGTTCACCAGCACGTCGAGCGCGCCGAAGGTGCCGATCACCGAAGCAGGCAGCGACTCGAGCGCCGAGTCGTCGCTGAGGTCCGCCTCGAAGGCCGCGGCGGAGCCCGGGCGAACGGCGTTCATCGCGGCGACGAGCGTGCCGGCCTCGGCCGCCGAGCGGCGGAAATGAACGGCGACCCTGGCACCCCGGGCGTGGAATGCCGTTGCGATGACCGCACCGATGCGCCGCGCCGCGCCCGTGACGAGCACGACCTGCTGCGCGAGCGGGCTGGCTTCGGCCTGCGTCATCGGCCGCGACATTATCATGCGGGTGCAGGCCGGTGCTGACCGCGGCCGCGCTGCCGCCGCTCTCCGCCGAGGAGGCGCGTCATTCGGACCGGGTTGCGGATCGCCTGCGGGCGCTGATCGAGGGCGCGGGCGGCTGGCTGCCATTTTCGCGGTTCATGGAATGCGCGCTGTACGAACCCGGGCTCGGTTACTACACGGCCGGCCGGCAGCCTTTCGGCGCAGGCGCGGATTTCATCACCGCACCCGAACTGTCGCCGCTGTTCGCCCGCTGCCTCGCGGCGCAGGTCGAGGAATTGCTGGACCGCATCGGCGGCGGCGACGTGGTCGAGTACGGCGCCGGCAGCGGCCGCCTCGCCGCGGATCTGCTCGATGCGCTCGCCGCGCGCGGAGCATTGCCGCGTCGCTACCGGATCGTCGAACCGAGCGAGGCGCTTCGCGCCGAGCAGCGCGAGCGCCTGTCCGCGCGCTCCGCCCACGCCGATCGCGCGGACTGGCTGCCGGGGCCGCCGGACTCGGCATGGCAGGGCGTCGCGATCGCAAACGAAGTCGTGGATGCCTTGCCGGTCGACCGGTTCCGGGTGACGCCGGACGGCTGCGAGGCGATCGGCGTCGTCGCGGCGGGCGCCGGCTTTGCGTTCCGCGCCGGGCCGGCGGATGACGCGCTGGCCGGGGCGGTGCGCGCGCTGTCGCAGCGGCTGCCGCAGCCGTTGCCGGCGGGCTACCAGTCGGAACTCTGCCTGCGGGCGCCGGGCTGGCTCGCCTCGGCGGTTGCGACGCAATCGCGCGGTGCGTTGCTCGCATTCGATTACGGGCTGCCGCGCGCGCAGTACTACCACCCGTCCCGCGCGGGCGCCACGCTCGCCGGATTCCACCGGCACCGGCGCCTGGACGACGTGCTGTTGCGGCCCGGTCTCGTGGACCTGAGCGCCTGGGTGGACTTCTCGGCGCTCGCGGATGCCGGACAGGACGCGGGATTTGAGGTGCAGGGATTCGCGACGCAGGCGCATTTCCTCGCCGCCACCGGCATCGAGCGCGAACTCGCGGCGCTGCTCGGCCAGGCGGCCGAACGCGAGCGCATCGCGCTCGCGGCCGGCGCGCTGACCCTGATGCTCCCCGGCGAGATGGGAGAGCGCTTCAAGCTGCTCGCGCTCGCGCGCGGCGTCGCGGGCCCGCTCGCGGGCTTTTCATTCCGCGACCTCGCGACCAGCCTGTAGACTGCCGCCGATGGATGCCTGGCAGGCCGTCGTGCTCGCGATCGTGCAGGGACTCTCGGAGTTTCTGCCGGTCTCGAGTTCGGGCCACCTGATCCTGGCCCCGCATTTCCTCGGCTGGCCGGACCAGGGACTCGCCTTCGACGTCGCGGTCCACGTCGGCACGCTGCTCGCGGTGCTCGCTTATTTTCGCCGCCAGCTCGCGGCCATGGTCTTCGCCTGGTTCGGGTCGCTCGCGGGCCGCGGGCAGACGCCCGACGCGCGCCTCGCCTGGTGCGTGATCGTCGGCACGATCCCGGTCGGCGCCGCCGGGCTCCTGTTCGGCGGCCTGATCGAGCAGTGGCTGCGCAATCCCCTGTTCGTTGCGGCCGCGCTGACCGGCTTCGGGATCCTGATGTGGCTCGCCGACCGCTACGGTCGGCAGGAGAAGGACGAGTACGCGCTCGACTGGCATCAGGCGCTCCTGGTCGGCTGTGCGCAGGCGCTCGCCCTGATGCCGGGCACCTCGCGCTCGGGCGTCACGATGACGATGGCGCGCACGCTCGGCCTGACGCGCGAGGCCGCCGCGCGCTTCTCCTTCCTGCTGGCCGTGCCCGGCATCGCAATGGCGGGCGGCTACGAACTGCTGAAGCTGCTCCAGGGCAGGGACGGCGCCGTGGATTGGCCGATGATGGGGCTCGGCACGGCCGTTGCGGCGGTGACCGGCTACCTCTGCATCCACTGGCTGCTCGCCGCGATCAATCGCATCGGCCTCGCGCCGTTCGCGGTCTACCGGTTCGCGGTCGCCGCAATGATCCTCGTCGTGTTCCTCTGATCCGTGCTCAGCCGCGGGCGGAGAGCGCCGCGAGCCGGCGCCGCCGCAGCAGCGCTCCGATCTCCCCCCCCGACAGACCTTCGCGATCCTCATTGCTCAGGGTGGCCGAGTGGGCAATCTCCTGCGCGCGGCGCAGGAACGCCGCCTGCGGGTAAGGCCGCGAACGCAGGCCGCCGCGCCCGCGGTAGTCCGCCTCGCAGGCGAGCAGGAGCTCGCGGAACCGTTCGGCGCGGCGCATCGCATCGCAGGACTCGAGCATCTTGAGCAGGCTCCGCGGGCGCAGTTCGGCCGCGCGATGCGCCAGGCAATGCCAGCGTGAGGCGAGTTCGGCGAGTTCGCGGTAGTCGTTCGGAACGCAAAGCCGCGCGGCGACCTCGCGCACGACGGCGACGCCCTTCTCCTCGTGCCCGACGTGCCGCGGCCAGGCCGAACGCGGCGTGCGGCCCTTGCCGAGGTCGTGCATGAGCGCCGCGAAGCGCACGCGCGCCAACGGCGACAGTTCCGCCGCGACCGACAGCACCAGCTCGACGTGCAGGCCGGTGTCGATCTCGGGATGCCACCGCTCGGGTTGCGGCACGCCATAGAGTGCATCGAGCTCGGGCAGCACGCGCGCGAGCGCGCCGCAGTCGCGCATCAGGCGCAGCCAGGCCTCGGGCGCGGGCTCGGCGAGGGCGCGGTCGGTCTCCTGCCAGACGCGCTCGGCGACGAGCGCATCAGCCTCTCCGGAGGCGACCATCGCACGCATGCGCGAGAGCGTCTCTGGCGCGACCGAAAAGCCGAGCGGCTCGAACCGGGCCAGGAAGCGCGCGACGCGCAGGATCCGCACCGGGTCCTCGCCGAAGGCCTCCGAGACGTGGCGCAGCGTGCGCGATTCGAGATCGCGGCGCCCGCCGCACGGATCCACGAGCGTGCCCGCGGCGTCCCTTGCCATCGCGTTGATCGTGAGGTCGCGCCGGCGCAGGTCCTCCTCGAGCGTGACGTCCGGCGAGAAGCGCATCTCGAAGCCGTGGTAGCCGGGGCCGGTCTTGCGTTCGGTGCGCGCCAGCGCATATTCCTCGCCCGTCTCGGGATGCAGGAACACGGGGAAGTCCTTGCCGACCTGGCGGTAGCCCGCGACGCGCATTTCATCCGGCGTCGCGCCTACCACCACCCAGTCGCGCTCGGCCGCCGGCCGGCCGAGCAGCTCGTCACGAACCGCGCCGCCGACCAGATAGACTTTCATGCGGCCATGTTACGCGATCCGCCATTTCGCCCGGCCCGGCTGCTGGCGCTGTTCACGGCGGCCGCCTGTGCCTCCGGCTGCTATTACCTGCACCTCGCGGAGGGCCAGCTCGAGATGAACCGGCGGCGCGAGCCGATCGCGGAGATCATGGCGCGGCCGCAGACGGACGAGGAACTGCGGCGGCGCCTCGACTTTGCTGCGCGCGCCCGCGACTTCGCCATGACCGGGCTCGGCCTGCCCGACAACGGCAGCTATCGCAGCTACGCGGACCTCGGCCGCCCCTATGCGACCTGGAACCTGTTCGTCGCGCCCGAATTCTCGGTACAACCGCGGCGATGGTGTTTCCCGGTCGCAGGATGCGTGGCCTACCGCGGCTATTTCGACGAATCGAAGTCGGCGCGCGCGGCGAAGCGCCACGTCAGGCGCGGCAATGACGTGCACGTCGGCCCCTCGCTCGCCTATTCGACGCTCGGCCACCTCAAGGATCCGGTGCTGAACACGATGCTCGCTTACGGCGATGCGGAGCTCGCCGCGCTCATCATTCACGAACTTGCGCACCAGGCGGTCTATGCGGCGAGCGACAGCGACTTCAACGAGGCCTTCGCGAGCGTGGTCGAACGCGAGGGCGTGCGCCGTTTCCTGGCCGCGCAGGGTCGCGAAGACGAGGTCCGCGCTTTCCTCGGGCGCCGTGCGCGCGAGGAGCGGCTCGCGGCGTTGATGGTCGAAAGCCGCGCACGCCTCGCCGCGATCTATTCGGGCGATGCGCCGGAACCGGAACTGCGCGCGGCCAAGGCCGCCGAGTTCGATCGCCTGCGCGCGGCGCTCGCCGGGGAGGGTGCGCCGCCCGCGGGCGCGCTCAACAACGCGCGCCTGGTCGCGGTGTCGGCGTATCACCGATGCATGCCGGCCATCGAGCGCGAACTCGCGCGGCTCGGGGGCGACCTGACGGCGTTCTATGGCGAGATGGGCAGGCTCGCGCACGACGCCGCCGCACGCAGGCGGCTCTGCCCGCCGGTCTGATGCAGGCCGCAGGCCCAGGGCGGGCCGCCCGCGCGGTTCAGGCGAGCAGTCTGGGCAGCAGCGCGGAGAAGGGTTGCGGGTGGATGCCGAGCCGCGCGAGCCCGCTCACCTTGCACAGGCTGTCGACGGACAACGAGCGGTAGTTGTCGGTCGAGAACGGCTTTCCGGGCACGAAATCGAAGATCGCCGCCTGCAGCCGGGCCGCGAAGTCCGGCAGGCCGATGACCGCCCTCGACAGCTGCAGCCGGTTGCGGATCATGACAACGACCTCGCGCAGCGTCAGCTGTTCCGGCCCGCAGAGTTCGTAGCTGTCGCCGGCCGTGGCCTCGTCCGCGAGCGCGCGCAGGATCGCCGCCACGACGTCGCCTACCCACACCGGCGCAAAGCGCGCATCCGGGCGCGCGAGCGGGAATGCCAGGGGCAATGCGCGCAAGAGCCGCGAAAACCGGGTGACGAAGCCATCGCCCGGGCCGAAGATCACCGACGGGCGGAAAATGGTCCAGTGCAGGTCGGGGCCCGATTCCTCGCGGAGGATGCGTTCGGCGCGGCCTTTGCTGCGCAGGTAATGGCTGGGGCCGCCCAGGGCATCGGCGTTGAGCGCGCTCATCTGCACCAGCCGGTCGACGCGCTGGCGACGGCAGGCCTCGACCGCCTTGCGCGTGAGTTCCGCATGGGCGTACTCGAAGCCACGCCCGTCGCGGCCGCGCTCATTGAGGATGCCCACCAGGTTGATCACTGCCTGACGGCCGGCGCACAGCAGGGCGAGCGCCGCCGGGTCGTGCACGTCCGCCGCGACGAGCTTGAGCGAAGGGATCGTCCGGAGGTGGCGGGCGCGCTCCGGGTCGCGGGTCGGGACGGTGACCTGCCAGCCCTCGCGGGCGAGTGCCGCAGTCAGGTGCGTGCCGACGAACCCGGAGCCGCCAAGGACGCAGACCGATCGCGCCGCCATGGATCGATTATAGGGGCGGGCCCGCGCCGGGCCGCAGGGCAGCTCTCCGCAGAGTTTCCCTAGCGCAACGGCAGCAGCAGGACCTGGCTGCCGCGGCGCAGCTGCAGCAGGATGGCGCCCTGACCTTTGGCTGCCTCGCGCAACTGCGTGAGGCTGCCGACTCGGCTGCGATTGAGCGCGATGATGCGGTCATCGGCCTGCAGCCCTGCCTGCGCGGCAGGGCTGCCGGGCGCGACGGCCCGGATGCGCACCCCGCCGCTTCCGTCATCGGGCGCCTCGACCAGTTCCGCGCCGGCGAGCGCCGGGTGGATCCCGGACGCATCCGCGAGCTGGGCGGGCTCGCGCAGCACGGCAGTGACGGTGCGCGGCTTGCCCTCGCGCAGGAGCGCGACGGTGGCGGATTCGCCGACCTTCATCATGCCGATGGTGTTGCGAAGCTCCGCGTTGTTCCTGATCGGAGTCCTGCCGACCGCCGTGATCACGTCGCCGACCTCGATGCCGGCGCGCGCCGCCGCCGAACCTTCCGCGACCTGCGACACCAGCGCCCCCTGGGCGTCGGCGGCGAGTCCGAGGCCCTTGCGGAACTCCGGGGTCAGCGACAGCGTGACGACTCCGAGCTGGCCGCGATTGACTTCGCCGTGCTGGATCAGCTGTTCCATGACCGAGCGGACCAGGTTGGACGGGATCGCAAAGCCGATGCCGATGTTGCCGCCGGAACCCGACAGGATCACCGAATTGATGCCGACCAGTTCGCCGTCCAGTGACACCAGCGCGCCGCCGGAATTGCCCGGGTTGATCGCCGCGTCGGTCTGGATGAAGTCCTCGACGCCGTCACGGCTGATGCCGGTGCGCCCGAGCGCGCTCACGATGCCGGAGGTGACGGTGTGCTGGAGGCCGAATGGATTGCCGATCGCAATGACGAAATCGCCGACCTCGAGCCTCGCGGAATCCGCGAGGCGGATCTCGGCCGGCAGCTGGCCTGCCTGGATCCTGAGCACGGCGACGTCGGAGCGCTCGTCGGCGCCCACGACCTCCGCCTTGAGTTCGGTCTCGTTGACCAGGGTGACGGTGATCTCACTGGCGTTCTTGACGACGTGGGCGTTGGTGACGATATAGCCGTCCCGGGCGTCCACGATCACGCCCGATCCCGCGCTCCTGAACTCGCGCTCGCGCGGCGCCGAATCCGGCGGCAGGCCGAAGAAGCGCCGGAAGCCCGGGTCCTCGAAAAACGGGTTGCGTTGCGACGCCACCGTGCCGCGCACCGAGATGTTGACGACCGCGGGTGAGACCCGCTTGATGACCGGCGCGAACGAGGGTTGTGCCGGCACCTTCTGGGCGGTGGCGGTGGCGGGCAGGACGAGTATCGCCGCGGCGAGGAGCGCGGCCGTGATTCTGCTCATGCGGGTGAATACCTCTGCTGCGGCGTGTCTGACCGGGCCCGGATGCCACAAGTTCCGATTGCGCGCATGGCTTATTTTCCTGCGTGCGGACGCGCGCGTGCATGAACTCTGCGTGTTTTGCCCGGTTTTTGCGCATACCAGATCTTGTGCTGCGCGGATTTTGCGCAGGGGCGGGGGAGAAGCCACCCCCCGGTCGGAAACAGCCTGA
>JBQTKF010000113.1:0-12193 GCA_052386355.1 Gammaproteobacteria bacterium | reverse complement strand
GGTGTACTTGCCGGGGGCTTGTTGGGTGCGCTTGTTCGAGGGGCCCATTCTTGTCGCCGGCGGCGGGGGGTATGGGCCCGCCCCGCGGCCGGAGCCGCTCGCCTTCATTGACCGCGCCATGACGGGCGTCGCCCAGGCGGCGACGCCGGAACACGACCTGTTGGACGGCCTGCGCCGCCCCCTGCACGAGATCGGGCGTCGCGCGATCGGCGCGCGCGAGGAAGCGCTCGACGTGCTCGCGCACTTCGGCTCGATCGTCGCCGCGGCAGGGCGGGCCCTCGGCCGCTGGAACAGGCTGCGGCTGCCGTCGGTGGTGCGTCACGTCTGGGAGACCGGCGTGACCGCGATTCCGATCGTCGCGCTGATCGCCTTCCTGATCAGCGTGATCGTCGCCTACATCGGCGCGCAGCAGCTCAGGAAATTCGGCGCCGAGATCTTCGTCGTCGACCTCGTCACGGTCGCCGTGCTGCGCGAACTCGGCGTCCTCCTGACCGCGATCATCGTTGCCGGCCGGTCGGGCAGCGCCTATGCCGCCGAGCTCGGCGTGATGAAGCTGAACGAGGAGGTGGATGCGCTCGCCGCGATCGGCATGGACCCGGCCGAGGTGCTGGTGCTGCCGCGCGTGATGGGGCTCGTGATCGCGCTGCCGCTCCTGACCGTGGTCGCCGATGCAATGGGGCTCGCGGGCGGCGCGCTCCTGTCCTGGTACCTGGTGGACATCCCGCTCAACCAGTACCTGGAGCGCATGCAGGAGTCGATCGCCGAGTGGACCTTCTGGATCGGCATGATCAAGGCGCCGGTATTCGCCCTGCTGATCGCGATGATCGGCACGCTGCGCGGCCTGCAGGTCCGGAGTTCCTCGCGTGAACTGGGCCGGCTCACCACCGTCGCCGTCGTGCAATCGATCTTCCTGGTGATCCTGGCGGACGCCGTGTTCGCAGTGATCTTCATGGAGCTCGACATCTGATGGAAAAAGTCATCGAGGTGCGCGGCGTGGTGAACCGCTTCGGCGCCCAGGTCGTCCACGACGGGCTCGACCTCGAGGTGCGCCGCGGCGAGGTGTTCGGCATCGTCGGCGGATCCGGCAGCGGCAAGTCGGTGCTGCTGCGCACGATGCTCGGCCTGCAGCGGCCCGCGGCGGGTTCCGTGCACATCGAGGGGCACGCGGTCACCGGCCGGCCGGCGCGCGGGCTGCTCGAGGTCAAGCGCCGCTACGGGGTCATGTTCCAGCGCGGCGCGCTGTTTTCCTCGCTGACGGTGGCGCAGAACGTGGAGTTGCCGATCATCGAGCATTGCGGCATCGGCCGCGGCATGCTGCGCGAGCTGGCGCTGCTGCGCATCCGCCTGGTCGGCCTGCCGGAGGATGCCGCCGCCAAGTACCCGGCGCAGCTCTCGGGCGGCATGGTGAAACGAACCGCGCTCGCGCGGGCACTGGCGCTCGATCCCGCCATCGTGTTCCTGGACGAGCCGACCTCCGGCCTCGACCCGATCTCGTCCGCGGCCTTCGACCGGCTGGTGCTCTACCTGCAGCGGTCGCTGGCGCTCACGGTGGTGATGATCACCCACGATCTGGATACCATCTTCCGGGTCTGCAACCGGGTCGGCGTGATCGTGGACGGCCGGATGATCAGCGGGACCCTCGAGGAGATCGTGGACAACGGCCATCCGTGGATCCGGGACTACTTCCAAGGCGAGCGCAGCCGCGCGGCGCGTGGACAGGCAGGTGACGATGGATAGGGAAGCGAATTACGTCGCGGTCGGGGCGTTCGTGCTGGTGGTGCTCGCGATGGCGGCGGGCTTCGTGCTCTGGTACACCGAAAGCCGCGACGCGCAGGACTACCGGCGCTACGAGATCTACTTCGACGGCAGCGTATTCGGGCTGTCCGAGGGCGGCTCGGTGCGTTACCTCGGCGTGTCGGTCGGCCGCGTCGCGCGCATCGGCCTCGACCCGCACGATCCCGGTCGCGTGCGCGTCGTCGCCGACATCTCCGAGGCCACGCCGGTCGAGGAGGACACCATCGCGCGGCTCGCGCTCCAGGGTGTGACCGGGCTCCTGTTCATCGACCTGCGTCCGCGCGACCCCGCGAAACCGCGCCAGCCCGCGATCGAGGGCATCGACTACCCGGTGATACCTTCCGAGCAGTCCGATTTCGACGTGTTCGTGAGCAGCCTGCCGGACGTCGTCGCGAAGGCGGGCGAGGCGCTCAACCGCATCAACGCGATGCTCTCGGATGCGAACATCCAGGCCGTGACTTCGGCGGCGGGAAACGTGAACGCGGCGAGCATGGACCTGCCGCGGACGATCGCCGAGGCGCGCGGGATGTTCGCGGAGCTGAATGCCGCCGCGGCCGAGGTGAAGGGCGCGGCCGCGAACCTGCGCGACCTGACCTCGGCGAGCGGCCAGCAGCTCAAGACCGCCGTCGTGCGCCTGCGCGAGGTCTCCGACAACGCCGCCTCCGTCACCGCGCGCCTCGACCGTTTCATCGGGCGCAACGAGGGCAACCTCGACCGCTTCGCGGGCCAGGGCCTTGCTGAATTCGAGCAGCTGATGCGCGAGACGCGCGAGGCCGTGCGTGCGTTCGAGTCGCTGTCCGAGAGTCTCGAGCGCGATCCCTCGCGCCTGGTTTACCAGCCGGCCCGGTCCGGCGTGGAGATCCCGCCATGAGGACGACGCTCGCCGTGGCCGCCGCCTCGCTCGCGCTCGCCGCCTGCGTCGGAAGCCTGAAGGACGCCGCGCCGGCGCCCGTGATCTACCGGGTCGACGCGCCGGAGCTCGCGGGCGGCGACGCGCTCGCGGCGGATCTCCTGGTGTCGCGGCCCGAGGCCGGGCCCGGTCTCGGCACGGATCGCGTCGCGACCCGCTGGCCCGGACACCGGCTCGACTACTACGCGGGCGCGCGCTGGGCCGAGGACCTGCCGCTCCTGGTGCAGTCGGCGATGATCGAGTCGCTCTCGGGCGCACGGCGCCTGCGCTCCGTGCAGGGCGACCTCGGGCGTTTCCGCGCGAGCCACGTGCTGTCGCTCAAGCTCGTGTCGTTCGAGGCGGACTACACGGCGGGCGGCGCGCCCGTAGCGCGCGTAGCGCTCGCGGTGACGCTCGGCCGCCAGTCCGACCGGCAGGTGCTGGCCTCGTTCACGGTGACGACGGCGCAGCCGGCCGCAGCCAACCGCATGGCGCAAGTGGTGGCGGCACTCGATGCTGCCTTCGGCCGCGCCGTGACCGAGTCGGCGACCCGGAGCTTCGATGCGATCGCGGCGGACCTGGCGCGTCAACCCGCGGAGCCGGTCGTGCGTTGATCCCCGTGTGAAGCCGCGTCTTGCGGCGACCGGGAGCGCAACATGTTGATCCGCAACGCATGGTTGCCGGCCGTGCTGGCGGTCGCACTGGCGGTGTCGGCCTGCGCGACGCCATCGAGCGGCCGCATCTATTCACGCCAGGAAGCGCGTCAGGCTTGGGATGTACGCCATGGCGAAGTGACGGCAGTGGACGAGGCGGTGATCGAAGGCAACCGCACTGCGCTCGGCCGCATTGGCGGCGGCCTGATCGGCTACGAAGCCGGGCGGGCCGTCGGCGGGGGCTCGGGCCGCCGGATCGCGGGAGCGGTGGGCGCGGTCGCGGGCGCCGCGGCAGGCTCCGCGGCCGAGGAGAAGCTGACGCGGCAGCAGGCCTGGCTGATCACGGTGGAACTCGACGGCGGCCGCACCATCGCCGTGGTGCAGGCGCGCGACCAGACGTTCGCCGTGGGGGAAAGGGTCAGGGTTTATACGCGTCGCGGCGGCGCCGCGCGGGTCGCCAAGACCTGAACCGGGCTCAGGCCGAAGCGCCGGCGCCGAACAGGCGGCCGTAGCCCGCTTCGCCGCGCGCCTGCGCGAGCAGCAGATCGAGGAACTCGGTCGGGGTCATCGGCTCGCCGAAGAGCTTGCCCTGCCCGTAGTGGCAGTTGCGGCTCCTCAGATAGTCGAGTTGCTGCTTCAGCTCGATGCCCTCGGCGACCACTTCGAGGTCGAGGTTCTTGCCGAGCTCGATGATGGTGCGGATCAGCGCCGCGTCCGAGGGCGACACTGCCGCGTGACGCACGAACGACTGGTCGATCTTCAGCGTGCCGACCGGGAACTGCTGCAGCGCCGACAACGACGAGTAGCCCGTGCCGAAATCGTCGATCGCGAGGTGCAGCCCCATTGCGCGCAGTTCGTCGAGCAGGCGCACCATGCGCCCGGCCTCGGTCATCAGGGTGGTTTCCGTGATCTCGAGCTCGAAATTCGAGGGCGCGACGCCGGTGTCGTCGAACACCGAGCGGTAGCGGGTCAGGAACTCCGCCTGCCGCAGCTGCTTGAGCGACAGGTTGATCGAGATGCGGCCCGGCTTCGGCACCTGGTCCTGCCAGCTGCGGTAGTCGCGGCAGACGCGCTTCAGCACCCACTCGCCGATCTCCTGGATCAGGTTCGACTCCTCGGCAAGCGGGATGAACTGGGCGGGGGAAATGTCGCCGTGGCCCGGCAGCCGCCAGCGAACCAGTGCCTCGGCGCCCACCACGCGCCCGTCGCGCAGGTCCACTTTCGGCTGGTACAGGATCACGAGTTCCTCGCGCTCGACCGCGCGGCGCAGCTTCGACTTGAGCATGAGCCGTTCCACCGCGACCGCGCTCATCTCCGGCGTGAAGAAGCTGTGGCTGTTGCCGCCATTCTGCTTGGAGTAGTACATCGCGGCGTCCGCGTCGCGGATCAGGTCCACGACGTTGTCCGCGTCGCGCGGGCAGAGCGCGATGCCGACGCTGCCGGTGACGTACAGCTCATGCTGGCCGAGCTGGAACGGGCGTCCGAGTTCGTCCAGCACCTCGCGCGCGAGCGCGGCGAGCGCGGGCCGGTTGTCGGTCTCGGCGGGCAGGTTCTCGACGAACAGCGCGAACTCGTCGCCGGCCAGGCGGCCCAGCATGGTGTTCTGCGGCAGCTTGCGGTTCATGCGCTCGGAAAGGATCTCGAGCGCGCGGTCGCCGGCCGCGTGGCCGAAGGTGTCGTTGACCTCCTTGAAGCGGTCGAGGTCCATGTAGAGCAGGGCGAGTTCCCGCCCGGCGCGCAGAGTCCGCGCGATCGCCTGTTGCAGCGAATGCTGGAATTGCAGGCGGTTCGGGATCTTGGTCAGCGTGTCGTAGCGGGCGAGGTAGCGGATGCGCCGCTCGGCGCGCTTGCGCTCGGTGATGTTGCGCGCGACGAAGATGCAGCCCTTGAAGCGCGGGTCCTCGGCCGCCATGACCGAGCCCGACAGCGACACCGGGATGACCTGGCCGCTCTTGGTGCGCACGGTGAGTTCGAGCATCTCGTTGGCGGCCTGCTCGATGGAGAAGCTGCCGCGATCCTGGTCCGAGATCAGGTAGCCGAGTTCGCGCCCCAGCAGTTCGTTCTGCGACCAGCCGAGCATCTGCGTGCCGGCGAGGTTTACGCGCTTGATCAAGCCGTCCGGCGAGGTCAGGAACACGGCGTCGTTCATGCTGTCCAGCATGACGTCGAGCGCGCGGCCGGTCGCCGCGTGGTCTGCGAGGTTGATGCGAAGCCGCTCGAGCCCGCCGCCGATCGCGGTGGCGATGCGCCCGCCCGGCGCCTCGATGCGCGTGGCCCAGTCGCCGCTCGACAGGCGCTCGATCGAGCGCAACACGTCGCCGAGCGGCCGCTCGACGCGGGTCAGGAAGATGCGGGTGGCGGCGAACGCGGCGCCGAATACCAGCACCGCCCCCGTCAGCAGCCACAGCACCCAGCCGGAGGCGGTGGCGGGCCCCCAGCCGGCCAGGATCGCGGCGAAGAGCGCGATGCCCAGGGCCGCGCCGCCCGCGGTCGCAATGGCAACCCCCTTGCTGCCGAACCTGCGGCTCACGACTTGGCGGCCCCCGGCGGAAACACGCATCATACCGGCACGCCCGGAGGTTCCCCAAGTTGGACGGCTTGCAGCTGACCGGCCGCGACCGCGGCCACGTGGTGACGCTCGAAGAGCCCGCCTGCACGCTGCACACCGCGGCCGTCGGCCCGTTTCTCGCGATGCGCGCGGCCGCGAAGCAGTCCGGCTTCGACCTGGTCGCGGTTTCCTCGTTTCGCGACTTCGACCGCCAGCGCGCGATCTGGAATGCCAAGTACCGCGGCGAGCGGCCGGCGCTTGACCGGCGCGGCAAGCGGCTCGACCTCGATCGGATGAAGCCCGGCAAGCGGGTCGAGACGATCCTGCTGTGGTCGGCGCTGCCGGGCGCGAGCCGGCATCACTGGGGCAGCGACCTCGACGTGGCCGACGGCGTCGTCATCGCGGGGGGATACGCGGCGCGCCTCGAGCGCGACGAGTACGCGCCGGGCGGCGCGTTCGCGCCGCTCTCACGCTGGCTCACGCGCCACATGCGCCGCTTCGGTTTCTACCGACCCTACGTGCGCGCAGGAAACGGCGTGCAGCCGGAGCCCTGGCACCTGAGCTACGCGCCGGTCTCGCGGCAGGCGCTGCCCCTGATGACGGCGGAATTGCTCGCGGCGGCCGTGACGGGGACGGGCGTGGAGGGGGAGGCGGAGATCCTCGAGCGGCTGCCCTGGATCCTCGATCGCTACGTGCGTGACGTGCAAGCGCCGCCGCGCATGCGGTCGCGCTGGGCGCGGCTCAGTTCGCGCGGGCGTGTGCGCCCCAGATCTCCTTGAGGTGCTCGACCAGGAGCGTGCGCACGCCGACCATCGGGTTCGGCTCCACGGTGAACACCGGCGGGTTGCGCCGCAGCATCGGCCAGCGGCTGCCGCGCAGCAGTCCGTGCAGGTATTCGACGTTCTTCCGGATCGCGTTCATGTACGGGTTGTCGCCGTCGAACAGCGGCTCGAGATACCGGTAGGCGTGGTTGAAGGCCTTGCCGAGCCGGTTCTCGATCGTCGAGGCGATGAACTTCGGCGTCTGGCGCAGCAGGTCGAGGCCGGACCCGTACAGCACGCGCAGGCCGTCGTTGCCCGCGTGCACGGCGACGTCGCCCAGCACGAATTCCGCGTACAGCCGGTCGCGGCATTTCTCGAGGTAGCAGCGGTCCGCCATCTGCGCCAGCATGTCGGCGGTGCCGAGCAGGTGCCCGACCAGCCGCTCGCGCGCGTCGGCGACGCGGATGCTGTCGAGCGGCATCTCGTAGCCGGTGAAGTGCACGATTCGCGTCGAGACCGGCACCCATTCGCCGAGCCCGATGCGCGGCAGGTACTTGCCGAGGTAGCGGGCGCTTCGCGTCACGTGATTGCGCGTGAACACGGCGCCGTTCGGGATCGCAGACTCGCCGTCCGCGCGGATGTAGCCGGAGTCGTGGAACAGCGCCGTCACGAGCCCCATCAGCGCGCGCTCGGGTCCGATGCGCGCCCCGTCCGGTTCCTGCTCGTAGCCTGCCATCAGGCGCGCCATCGCCAGCACCACGTCCTGCGAGTGCTGCAGGTCGTGATAGACGGTGTCCACGCCGTGGTAGCCCGGCTCCTGGCCGGTGAACAGGCGCTCGAAGTCCGCGAGCGCGCGGGTCAGCGTCTCGAGCGGCGCGCCGGGCCAGGTGCGCGCGTAGAGCGCGAGCACGGCCTCGCGCACGGCGGGCGGCGAGCTGACCTGCACCGTGTCGGTGACGTCGTAGTCGCTTCTGCGATAACGGTGTGGCACGCGGCCGCGACCCTCCTGCAAGCGCGGTCCAGAAGGGGAGTCTACGGGCTCCCGGGCGGCTCCCGCCGGGGCGAAATACGCGAACTTGCGCGCGGTCACATCCTGCCCCTCAGCCTATGTCAAACGCGGCCGTGACGGGTGCGTGGTCCGAGGGCCGCTCCCAGGCGCGCGTCGCGCGGCCGATCGTGCAGGATTGGCAGCGCGCGGCGAGCGCGGGCGAAGCCAGCATCAGGTCGATGCGCAGGCCGTGATTGCGGCGGAACGCGCCCATCCGGTAATCCCACCATGAATAGCTCCCCGCCGGCTGCTCGAAGCGGCGGAACAGGTCGGTGAACCCGAGCGCCGCGATCGTGGCGAGCGCCTCCCGCTCCGGCGCGCTCACGTGCACCGAGCCTTCCCACTTCGCCGGGTCGTGCACGTCGCGGTCCTCGGGCGCGATGTTGAAATCGCCCACCACGAGGAGCCGCTCGTGCCTCTTCATCAGCGCCGCCAGGTATCTCCGGAGCCGTGCCAGCCACTCGAGCTTGTAGGCGTACTTCTCCGAGCCGACTTCCTGGCCGTTCGGCACGTACACATTGACGAGCCGGATGCCGGCAACCGTCGCCGCGATCACGCGCCGCTGCGGATCATCGTCGCGCATGCCGGTCGCGACGTCCGCGGGCGACTCGCGCGCGAGGATCGCGACGCCGTTGTAGGTCTTCTGGCCGTAATGGACCGCCTGCATCCCGAGCGCGCGGACTGCGTCCATCGGGAACCGCTCGTCCGCGACCTTGATCTCCTGCAAGGCGATCGCGTCCACCGGGTGGTCCTTGAGCCATTGCCCCAGGTGCTCGAGCCGCACCTTGAGCGAGTTGACGTTCCAGCTGGCGATCGTGGTCACGGCAGGAGCGCCGCAGGCGCGAAGCCCAGCGCGCGCGCCGCGAGCCGGTGCGGGAATGCCCCGCAACGGAGATTGAATGCGCTTGCGCCCGCATTGTAGTCCTCGATCCGGGCGTCCACGCGCGCATCCAGCTCGTCCATGCGCGAGACCAGTGCGGCGAAGGCGGTGCTGCCGGCGAGCTGCGGGTAGCTGCCCGCCACGGTCAGGAGGTCGCCCGCCGCCGCGCGGTGCGTCTGGAGTGCGGCGCCGAGCGCGGGAATATCGATGCGCGAGGCGGCGCCGAGCACGGCAGCCCCCGCGATGCGCGCCCGCCCGAGCGTCTCGGGCTCATCGTGCATGAGCTTTCCGCAGAGTTCGACGATGCGGTTCAGGAGTTCCTGCCGCTTGCCGATCTGGGCGACGAGCGCATCCCAGGCGGCGCGCACGTTCCCGTCGAGTCGCAGCAGCCCGCGGCGGATGCCGATCGCCACCGCCACGGCGACCGCCGCGAGCGCGGGCAGGATGATCCAGGCCATGTTCGTTTCGAGTATAACATCGGCCTCTGCGCGTTCCGGGCGGGGAGGCGATGGCGGACTCCTGGGACCTGATCGTGATCGGCGGCGGCAGCGGCGGGCTCGCCTGCGCACAGCGTGCGGCCGAGCACGGCGCGAAGGTCGCGATCGCCGAGCCCGGCCCGATCGGCGGCACCTGCGTGAACGCGGGCTGCGTGCCGAAGAAGATCATGTACCACGCGGCGGAGCTCGCGCACGGCATTCGCGACGCTGCCGGATACGGATTCGACGTCGAACTGCGCGGTCACGACTGGCGCCTCCTGAAGGAACGCCGCGACGGGTACGTCAGGAAGCTGCATGGCGTGTATCTCGAGAACCTCGCGAGCAGGAATGTCACGCTGATGCGCGATCGTGCCTACCTCGCGGGCCCGGGCCGGGTCGCGATCGGTGCGCGCGAGCACCAGGCGAGGGAGATCGTGATCGCCACCGGAGGGCAGCCTTCGGTGCCTTCGATTCCCGGCGCGGAACTCGGCATCACCTCCGACGGCTTCTTCGCGCTCGAACGAATGCCGGCCTCGGTTGCGATCGTGGGCAGCGGCTACGTCGCCGCGGAACTCTCGGGCGTATTCGCGGCGCTCGGCGCCCGGGTCACGGTGCTGATGCGCCGCGACCGCATGCTGCGCAACTTCGACGAAATGCTGTCGCGGCGGCTGATGGCGGCCATGCAGGCGGACGGCATGGAACTCGCGTCCCAGGCCGTCCCGGCGGCGCTCGAGCGGGATGGCGCAGGCACCTGGGTCGTGCTGGACGACGGCCGCCGCGCCGGCCCATACGAATGCGTGGTCTGGGCCATCGGCAGGAAGCCCGTGACCGAAGGGCTCGGCCTCGAAGGTGCCGGTGTCGCGATCGGCGGCGCGGGGGAAGTCGTGACCGACCTGCGCCAGGACACGAACGTGAAGCACGTCCACGCGGTCGGCGACGTAACCGGGCGCGCGGCACTCACGCCGGTCGCGATCGCGGCCGGCCGGCGCCTCGCCGACCGCCTTTTCGGCGGCATGACGGACCGGTCACTCGACTATCGCCACATCCCGACCGTGATCTTCAGCCACCCGCCAATCGGCACCATCGGCCCGACCGAAGCCGAGGCGCGCGCGCAGTTCGGCGAGCGCGTGGCCGTGTTCCAGGGCGATTTCATGCCGCTCTACCACGGCATTACCGAGCGGCGCCGGCGCGCCGAGATCAAGCTCGTCACGGTGGGCGCGGAGCGGCGCATCGTCAGCCTGCACGCCATTGGCATGGGGGCCGACGAGATGCTCCAGGGCTTTGCGGTCGCGATCCGCATGGGCGCGACCAAGCAGGACTTCGACGACACCGTCGCGATTCATCCGACGACGGCGGAGGAGGCGGTGACGTTGCGCGGGTGAATATACTGTTTGGGCATCTGGCCTATTCCCGGTGTCATCGAGATCGGGGGAAGTCCACCTCTACTTCTGAATGGTCCGGAAAAACGAGGGAGTTACACAGGAACGTAAACAGGTCCGTCCGATCCGAAACTCCCCTCCGCTCCCAAAGTGCCGGCGCTGGTCGGCAGCGATACGAAAGCGGCCGGGTTCATGCGGCGCGCTTCGCACTCGACCGGGGTGTGGTTCAGTCTTGTCGGTCAGACGTCGCTACAATTTCAGGATAGTCAGCAGTTCGTTGACCAAATCAACAGGCGTTGCCGATTCCACCCCGCCATAAACTGCTAGCCGTTGAGCCTCATTGCCGACTCTAATTGTCAAGAAATAGCAGTCGCCGTCATCTTCGATCGAGAATGCATTCCCCGCGAGCTTTCTAACATCGACCTCTTGAATTGCCAAAAGTCGACGCCCAAGCACGGCGCCAATTCTTGTTGACTCGGTTCCACCGAGGCTACTCTTGAGTTCGTTGCCCCTAACTAGTATGTAATCGTAACGAGGGAAGCCACTGTTTCCAATCTCGACCAGCAAAGCGTGTCTCTCATTGTCGCGAACACTTTCGAGGAAGGATGACAGTATCTCGGGTCGCTGGAGCTCGTGTGCCTGCCACATCGTCAGGCACCTTTGCAACTCCGGTCGTCTATCAATCGTGGACGTGACCACCGCGTTTTGAATCGCAGATTCGTACGCTGGAATTGGTGGAGCCATTGCCGCAGGTACCAAGAAAGAATGCATCGTCATGAGCGCAAGAACTGTAAGTGCGAGCACACGCATATCAGTAACGGAGCCTCTGAGGTAGATTCATTTCCTTTCTGAGCTTGTTCTCGATGGTTACGGCCTTCTCTTCCGATCTGGGTATACGTGTTTCTGGATTAATTGTTCGGTCAAGAGTGCCATTGTGATAATCAACGGCATGTGAAATCTCGTGGCCTAGAACGACCTCAGACGGAGTCTGGACCACCCCTTGGTCCGTCTTAACTTCTGGAGTCCAATCTGGGTCGTGTTTGATTGTGCCGCCAGTACCCTTTCCGTCCCGAGCTGCTGCCGCGTCGGTTGGCGAGGCTTGACTTGAACCGTCGTTCTCCGTAATTGTAAAAGTGTGGCTGGAATCCACCAGCGTGGATATAAGTTCCCCACCCGTCGGAGTTTCCGCGATTGCGGTTATCTGGTGCGTGATCTCCTCCTTGAATTTCTCGCTGCCCGCGATTTCGATGACTTGGCCAGTTGGGTCAATTCCGTTGATCGGGTCATTGCGGACATAAGCATAGAGATTGAAGTCATCCTCATACCCGATCGGATCGGTCTGCATGAACCGCCCGAGCCCGGCGTTGTAGAACCGCGCCTTGTAGTACAGCAGGCCGAGTTCGGTGATGGCCGCCTGGCCGGTGTACTGGAACCGGCCGGTGTTGCCGGCAGCGGTGACGCCGTAGGGGTCGTAGGCGTGGATCGCGAGCTTGGCCCCGGCGGCATTGCTCACGGCCACGATCGAGCCCTGGTGGTTGGCGTGCAGATAGCGCCGACTGGCTGAGGAGACGGAGGCACCCTCGTACCAGAGGAGCGGCTCATCGACCCCGGCGCCGTGCACGTAGCGGCGCAGTAGGGTGCCGCTGCCGTTGTACTCGGCGATCAGGCGATCGCCGTCGTAGACAAACCGGGTCGTGTTGGCGCCGCTCGTCACCTGGTAGTGGAGTGCCCCCCGTTTTTCGGCCGACCGTCAGGCTCACACTAT
>JBQTKF010000112.1:0-2229 GCA_052386355.1 Gammaproteobacteria bacterium | reverse complement strand
TCGTAGGGGTGGATCAGCGTGCGGCCTTCCGTCGCGGCGATCTCCTGGACCCGGCGGAAGCCCTCGTGCACGTCCGCGGCCAGTTCGATCTCGGCGCCGTAGCGGCGGCATTGCTCGATGCGAAACGGATTCGCGCCCGCCTTCATGACGACCTTGGCGCTGGTTCCCACCGCACGGGCCGCGAACGCGACCGCGATCGCATGATTGCCGGCGCTGATTGCGCAAACCCCGCGGGCGCGCTCGGCCTCCGGCAGCATCAAGGCATGGAGGAGCGCACTGCGCGCCTTGAAGCTGCCGGTATGCTGGAACAATTCGAGTTTCATCAGCGCCTGCGTGCCGGGCGGGAGCGCGGCTTCGACTGCGGGACCGGTGAGCAGCTGCACCGGCGTGCGGAGGATGCGTTCGCCCAGCCGCGCGCGCGCCGCACGCATCTCGGTCAGCGCGATCGAAGGAGCCAGCGCTTCTGCGTGCATGGCGGCGATGGTATCGGATTGCCCGCGCGCAACCGCCATTTTGCGCCGCACAATCATGGACTTGGCTGCTCTGCTTTCCACCTCGGGCGGGCGTCGGCATACTGGTCCGCACCAGCGTCTCCAGTCGCAGAAGAATTCGGGGATACGGAGATGGAACGCCGCCTGCACAGCCGGCATCGGGCCCGGGCCACGGTCTACGTGGTCGTGCCCGGACGCCGCGGCTCGCTCTGCAAGGCCCACAACCTGAGCGCCAACGGCGTATTCGTCGAGACCCGCAACCTCGGGCTCGCGAAGGGATCCATCGTCGAACTCGCTTTCGCGATCAACCTGGGCGTCGTCACGAAGATTCACCGCCGCAAGGCCGTGGTCGCCCATGTTTCCAGGGGCGGCACCGGGCTTAAAATGGAGTGCTACGCGGCGCGCTGAGCCCGCGGCAACGCCCGGTTTCCATGTCGGGTGGGGTTCCGGGTAGCCGGGCGGGTCCCGGGGCCCCGGTCATTCGTGTTTGCACAGGGGCCACGCAACCATGGCGCGCATCTACGACAGCATCACCGAAACCATCGGACGCACGCCGCTCGTGCGCCTCAACAAGATCGGCCGCGGGCTGCCCGGCACCATCGTGCTGAAGCTCGAATTCTTCAATCCCTGCGCGAGCGTCAAGGACCGCATCGGCGTCAGCATGATCGAGGCGCTCGAGAAGCAGGGCCGGATCCGGCCGAACACGGTGCTGGTGGAGCCGACCAGCGGCAACACCGGCATCGGGCTCGCCTTCGTCGCCGCGGCCAAGGGCTATCGCCTGGTGCTGACGATGCCCGACACCATGAGCCTCGAGCGCCGGCGCATGCTGCAGGCCTTCGGCGCCGAGCTCGTGCTGACCGAGGGCGCCAAAGGCATGAAGGGCGCGATCGCGCGGGCGGAGGAAATCATCGCGAGCGACCCGGAGCGCTTCCTGCTGGTCGGCCAGTTCGCGAACCCCGCGAATCCCGAGGTCCACCGCCGCACGACCGCCGAGGAGATCTGGAGCGACACCGACGGCGCCTGCGACATCCTGATCTCGGGCATCGGCACGGGCGGCACGATCACCGGCGTCGGCGAGGTGATCAAGAAGCGCAAGCCGGGGTTCCGCTGCGTCGCGGTGGAGCCGGCCGCGAGCCCGGTGCTCTCGGGCGGGCAGCCCGGACCGCACAAGATCGCGGGCATCGGCGCGGGCTTCGTGCCGGAGATCCTGAACACGAAAGTGATCGACGAGATCATCCAGGTCACCAACGAGCAGGCCGGCGAGTACGCGCGCCTGCTCGGCCGCGAGGAAGGAATCCTGGTCGGCATCAGCTCGGGTGCGGCGCTGGTTGCCGCCCTGCAGGTCGCCGGCCGCGAGGAGAACCGCGGCAAGCTGATCGTCACGATCATCCCGAGCTTCGGCGAGCGCTACCTGTCGACCTGGCTCTACGAGGAGGCGACGGCCAGTGCCCCGCGCATCGTCCCCACCGCCTGAGCCGGTCGCGGGCCGCGACAATGCGGCCCTCGCCGCGGCGCTCACGCTGCCGGGCGATGCGGCCGACTTCCAGGCGCTGCGCCGCGGTACCTGGCCCGACCGCACCGCGGTGCTCTCGTGCATCGACCGGCTGCACCGGCTGCTGATCGCGGAGACGCTCTCCGCCTCGCTCGCGAACGAGAGCCAGGAGCGGCGCGTCGAGCGCGAACTCGACGAGATCGAATCGGTGCTGGTCGCGGAGATGCGGCTCGCACTCGAGTTCCC
>JBQTKF010000111.1:0-41896 GCA_052386355.1 Gammaproteobacteria bacterium | reverse complement strand
TTTGTGTTTTTTTCGCCCCTATACCTTTGGGGGGGGGTTTTTTTTTTTTTTTTTTTCATTTTGCTAAACTTTACTATTTACCGACCCGGCACCAATTGACGGCGGATGGCGCAGCCGTGCGCGCCGGCTCTCAACAGGCCCTCGAGGCGGCGCGCATCGGGATACCAGCCGGCGATGACGGGCACGCCCGCACGGTCACATAGCGGCGCCAGGTAGCGCTCCTGCACCGGCCCGTCCGGCGGCGCGATCAGCACGAAGTGCGCGCCCTCGGCGACGGATTCCATCATTCCCCCGGCATCGTCGCAGCGTGCGCCGATGAGGAACTCGCCGCCGCGGTCGACCATGAGTTGCTGGCCGTGCCAGTGCAGCACGGCGCCGTCGCAGCCCGCCTGCGCCGCCGCGCGCACCGCCTCGACATCCTCGCCCATCACGAACACGCGGTGCCCCGCTGCGCGCGCGGCCTGCACCCGCTCCCGGTCGGGACCACCCTCAGCTGCGGCCGAAAGCGGCCACAGGATCGCCTGCGGGACCGCGCCCGCGAGCGCCGCGAGCCCGGCCGCGTCGCCGACGACGCGGGCGATCCGGGGCAGCCGCAACGCGGTCACGATCGCGCGGTCCGCCTCCAGCAGGTCGTGGCGCGGCAGTTCGTCGGGCCGCGCCCAGGCAAGACCCTGTCGGTCGAGCGGCTGCGGCACGCCCTCGAAGGCGCCGATTTCCCAGACGTCGAGCAGCACGCGCCGGTCCGGATATTCGTGGCGCAGGCGGATCAACTGGCGCGCGTCGCGCACGGTGACGCCGAGTTCTTCGCCGAGTTCGCGCTTGAGGCCCGCGAGCGGATCCTCGCCGGGGTCGAGCTTGCCGCCAGGGAATTCCCAGCGCCCGGCCATGTGCCGGCCGCGCGGGCGTTGCGCGATCAGGATGCGGCCTTCTGCGTCGCGCAGGGCGCCGGCAACGACATGGATTTCCCGCGGCTCCGCCATCCCTGGGTCCCTGTTCCTCCGCCTGCGCAGCTGCTCAACTGTCTACAGGCTGCAGCGCTCCATGGCAATGCTTGAACTTGCGGCCGGAACCGCAGGGGCATGGCTCGTTGCGCCCCACCTTGCGCACGCCGCGCACGAAAGGCGCGGCGGCGGCCGGCAGCGCAGCGGCCCCGGGTCGCGCGCCCGGGCGCGCCGCGGCCGCTGCGGGCGGCGGCGCCGCGAGCTCCGGCGGCGGCGCATGCTGCAGCTGCATGCGCGCCTGCAGCCGCTTGCGCCGCTCGGCCTCCTCGCGCTCGATCTCCTCCTCGGTGCGCACCTGCAACCGTTGCAGCAGCATGACGGTGTCGCTGCGGATGCGGTCGAGCATCGCCGTGAACAGCTCGAAGGCCTCGCGCTTGTACTCCTGCTTCGGGTTCTTCTGCGCATAGGCGCGGAGATAAATGCCCTGGCGCAGGTAGTCCATGCCCGCGAGGTGCTCGCGCCAGTGCAGGTCGAGCTGCTGGAGCATCACCGCGCGCTCGAGGTGGCGCATCACGGGCTCGCCGACCTGCTGCACCTTCTCCTGGTAGGCGACCTCGATCGCGGCGACCAGCCGCTCGGCGGCTTCGGGGCCCTGCCGCGCCGCGTCCCCGGCAAGCCAGTTCGCGAGGCCGGTGCGCACGCCGAAGTCGCGCTCGACGGCCTGCTCGAGCCCGGCCACGTCCCACTGCTCCTCGACGCTCTCGGGCGGGATGAACTGGTCCACGATGCCGGCCACGACCTCCGCGCGCACGTCGCGGATCACGCCGCCGATGTCGTCGGTGGACATGATCTCGGTGCGCTGGCGGTAGATGACCTTGCGCTGGTCGTTGGCGACGTCGTCGTATTCGAGCAGGTTCTTGCGCGCGTCGAAGTTGTGGGACTCGACCTTGCGCTGCGCGCGTTCGATCTGGCGCGTCAGCATGCCGCTCTCGATCGCCTCGCCCTCGCGCATCCCGACGGTGCGCAGCAGCGACTTGGTCCGCTCCGGATCGCCGAAGATGCGCATCAGATTGTCCTCGAGCGACAGGTAGAACCGGCTCGAGCCGGGGTCGCCCTGGCGGCCCGAGCGGCCGCGCAGCTGGTTGTCGATGCGCCGCGATTCGTGCCGCTCGGTGCCGATGATGTGCAGGCCGCCGGCGCCGATCACCTGCTCGTGCAGGCGCTGCCATTCTCCCTCGAGCTCCGCCGCGCGCGCGGCGACCTGGCCCGCATCCAGCGAGCCGTCCTTGCGCAGCTGCTCGACCTGCTTGCCCACGTTGCCGCCGAGCACGATGTCGGTGCCGCGGCCGGCCATGTTGGTCGCGATCGTGACGGTGCCGGGCCGCCCGGCCTGCGCGATGATCATCGCCTCGCGCTCGTGCTGCTTGGCATTCAGCACCGCATGCTCGATTGCGCCTTGCTTCAGCAGCGCAGACAGCTTCTCGGAGGTCTCGATCGAGGTCGTTCCGACGAGCGCCGGCTGCCCGCGCTTCACGCAATCGCGAATGTCCTCGATGATCGCCTCGAACTTGTCCTGCTGGTTCAGATAGACCAGGTCGGAGTTGTCCTTGCGGATCATCGGCTTGTGGGTCGGGACGACGACCACCTCCAGGCCGTAGATCTGCTGGAACTCGAATGCCTCGGTATCGGCGGTGCCGGTCATGCCGGCGAGCTTGGGATACAGGCGGAAGTAGTTCTGGAAGGTGATGGACGCGATGGTCTGGTTCTCTTCGCGGATGCGCACGCCTTCCTTGGACTCGATCGCCTGGTGCAGCCCGTCGGACCAGCGCCGCCCCGGCATGGTGCGGCCGGTGAACTCGTCGACGATGATGACTTCGCCGTTCCTGACGATGTACTCGACGTCGCGGTGGTACAGCGTGTGCGCGCGCAGCGCCGCGTTCAGGTGGTGCATCAGGCGGATGCTCGACGGGTCGTAGAGGCTGTCGCCCGCGCGCAGCAGGCCCGCCTTCGACATCAGTTCCTCGGCCTTCTCGAAGCCCGATTCGGACAGGTGCACCTGGCGCGACTTCTCGTCGGCGAAGTAATCGCCCTCGCCTTCCTCGGAAGGCTGGCGCCGGAACTTCGGCACCAGCTCGTTGATGCGCACGTAGAGCTCGGTGCTCTCCTCGGCCGGGCCGGAGATGATGAGCGGCGTGCGGGCCTCGTCGATCAGGATCGAGTCCACCTCGTCCACGATTGCGAAGTGCTGGCCGCGCTGCACGCGGTCCTCGAGCCGCTGCGCCAGGTTGTCGCGCAGGTAGTCGAATCCGAACTCGTTGTTGGTGCCGTAGGTGACATCGCAGGCGTAGGCGGCGCGCTTGTCGGCGGGAGGCTGGCCGCTCGTGATCACGCCGACGCTGAGGCCGAGCGCGCGGTAGATCGGGCCCATCCACTCGGCGTCGCGCTGCGCGAGGTACTCGTTGACGGTCACCACGTGCACGCCCTTGCCCGCGAGCGCGTTCAGGTACACCGGCAGGGTCGCAACCAGCGTCTTGCCTTCGCCGGTGCGCATCTCGGAGATCTTGCCCTCGTGCAGCACCATGCCGCCGATCAGCTGAACGTCGAACGGGCGCATGCCGGTGGTGCGCGCTGCCGCCTCGCGTGCGGTCGCAAACGCCTCCGGCAGCAGGTCGTCGAGCGTCTCGCCGCCGGCGAGACGGGCGCGGAGTTTCTCCGTTTGCACACGCAGGCCGTCGTCGGACGTTTCCGCCAGCGCGGCCGCGAAGCCATTCGCCAGCTTCACGCGCCCGTCGTAGCGCCGCAGCAGCCGCTGGTTACGGCTGCCGAAGATCCGCGTCAGGATGTTCCACAATGCCAGGGACCTCGGACCGGATGTCCGCGCCGCGGAGGGATTGCGACGCAGATCGGCCAAAAACCGATAGTTTACTACGACTCAGTGGGGACGATTTCGCGCGAAACCAGGGGATCAGCGCCGCACGAACGACAGCGGATTCACCGGGCGCCCGTCGCGCAGCACCTCGAAGTGCAGGTGCGTGCCGGTGGAGCGGCCGCTGGATCCCATCAGCGCGATCGCGTCGCCGCGCCTGACGGTCTGGCCCGGCGTGACCAGCAGCTTCGCATTGTGCGCGTAGCGTGTCAGGTAGCCGTTGCCGTGCGTGATCTCGATCAGCCGTCCGTAGCCGCCGTCGGGGCCGGCGTGGCTCACGATGCCGTCGGCGACCGCGAGCACGCGAGTGCCCGCCGCACCCGCGAAGTCGATGCCCTGGTGCTGCGCCTGGCTGCCCTCGAAGGGGTCGGTGCGCTGGCCGTAGAGAGAGGAGATGTAGCCGGCCTCGACCGGGCGGCCGCCCGGCACGATCTGGCGCGCGAGCTCGCGCGTCAGGATCAGGTTCTGCAAGGCGGTGAGCTGGCGGCGGCGATCATCGATCTGCGCGCCGAGCGAGTCGATCATGTTCTCGAGGCCCGGCACCGAGGGGCCCTCGCCGGCGCCGGTCTTCGGCCCGCCCACGGCCGGCGGCGAGTCGAAGTCGAATTCGCCGCGCTTGAGCTTCGCGACCTCGGTCAGGTGCCTGCCGAGCGCATCGAGCCGCAGCAGCTGGGCCTGCATCTGGCCGACCCGCGTGGCGAGTGCCGCCACCTGCTCGTCCACGTTCTGCTCGATGCGCCTGAGCTCCGCGCGCTGCGACGACAGGTCTTCCTGCCAGCGCGCGACGGTGTGGTCGGAAATCGGGTTGGGTCCGCCCCAATGGCCGCCCGCGAGCCAGGCGCCCGCCGTCAGGCCTAGCGTCGCAAGCCCCGCGGCCGCATACGCGAGCAGGCGTCTGCCGTTCATAATGTTCGCTGGCACCGGGCCCGGTTCGGGCATCCCCTATCCGGCGCACGGTGCCAAAAAAAGCCTTGAAACTCAAGTACTTTCATAATCTGGCGGCATCCGGTCTGGCTTCCAAAACGAAAAAACCGCAGTCCGTCAGCGACTTGCTGGCCGAAGCCCCGGGGCTGCTCGCGCGCCTGCGGGACGGCACGGCCGCCGCCGATCGCACCCTGGCGGCGCTGCGGCGGCTGCTGCCGCCGGAACTCGGCGCACAGGTCTGGGGCGCGGCGTTCGCCGATGGCACGCTCACCGCCTTCGTGCACTCGGCCGCCTGGGGCACGCGCCTGCGATACGCGGCGCCGGCGCTGCTCGCACCGCTCTCGGAATCGATGGGTGAGCCGGTGGTCGCGCTCAAGGTGAAAGTCCGGGCCGAGCGCAGGCGCTAGGCGATGGCGCCTGCGGTGGTCGCGTAGGAAATCGGCGCCGCCGCCTCGTCGCGGAACGTCACTTCCTCCCAGGCCGCTGCGTCCGCGAGCAATACGCGCAGCAGGCGGTTGTTGAGGCCGTGGCCGGACTTGTAGGCCGTGTACTCGCCGATCAGCGAGTAGCCGAGCAGGTAGAGGTCGCCGATCGCGTCCAGGATCTTGTGGCGCACGAACTCGTCCTCGTAGCGCAGCCCGTCCTCGTTCAGGATCCGGTAGTCGTCGAGCACGATGGCGTTGTCGAGCGTGCCGCCGAGCGCGAGGTTGCGCCCGCGCATGTGCTCGAGGTCGCGCATGAAGCCGAAGGTGCGCGCGCGGCTCACTTCCTTCAGGAAGGTCGTGGTCGAGAAGTCCATCGTCGCGCGCTGCGCGTGGCGGCGGAACACGGGATGGTCGAACTCGATCTCGAAGTTGACGCGGAAGCCCTCGTGCGGCTCGAAGCGGGCCCACTTGTCGCCGTCTTTCACTTCGACCGGCCGCTGCACGCGCACGAAGCGCTTGGGTGCCTGCTGCACCTCGATGCCGGCCGACTGCACCAGGAACACGAATGGCCCGGCGCTGCCGTCCATGATCGGGACTTCGCCGGCGGTCAGCTCGATGAAGCAGTTGTCGATGCCGAGGCCAGCGAGCGCGGATAGGAGGTGCTCGACGGTCGAGACGCCGACGCCGCCGACGGCAAGCGTGGTGCCGAGCGTGGTCTCGGTGACGTTCGTCGCCGCGGCCTTGATGTCCACCGGCGGATCGAGGTCCACGCGCCGGAAGGTGATGCCGGCATTCGGCGGCGCGGGTCGCAGCACCATGAGGACCTTGCGCCCGGTGTGCAGGCCGATGCCGGTCGCGCGGATGGGAGCCTTGAGGGTGCGTTGCAGCGCCATGGGCAGCCTATTGAAAATCAACGGGATAGTTTACACGACGGCAGGGGTTGAACGGCCGCAGGCAGCGGAGGTTCGCCCGCGGCCGTGACCCCTGTCTCATGGCGCGGGATTACATTCCCGCGGAGGCTCACGCGCCGCGCGGCGGCCCGACGCATTGCGCCGGGCACGCAGCCTCGCGCGCGCGACCCGCAGACCGTCCCGGTCCGCCGTTTCCTGGCGCACGCCGGGACTCAGTCGGCCTGGCGCCGCAGGAACGCCGGAATGTCGAGCACGTCCTCGCTCACCGGTCCGCGCAGGCCGTCGCCGACCGCTCGCTGCGGCTGCTGGCGCTGGACGGCGGGTCGGTCGAAGTGGCTGTAGTCCGGCGGCACCGCGCCCCGGCGCGCGGCGACCAGCTTGACGTCGGCATGGCGGCGCGCGGCTGCGGCCTGCGGCGGCGTCGCTACGACCGGCGCCGCAGCCTTCGCGGGCGTGCGGCCGAGACCCGTCGCCACCACGGTGACGCGCAGCTCGCCCTTCATCTCGGGCTCGATCACGGTGCCGACCACCACGGTCGCGTCCTCGGCCGCGAACTGCTTGACGGTGTTGCCGACTTCCTCGAACTCGCCGATCGAGAGGTCGAGGCCTGCGGTCACGTTGACCAGGATGCCATGCGCGCCCGCGAGGTTGATGTCCTCGAGCAGCGGCGACGACACCGCCATTTCGGCCGCGACGCGCGCGCGATGATCGCCGGTACCGACGCCGGAACCCATCATCGCGAGCCCGGTCTCCGACATCACCGTGCGCACGTCGGCGAAGTCCACGTTGATCAGGCCTGGCCGCGTGATCAGCTCCGCGATGCCCTGCACCGCGCCCTGCAGCACCTCGTTGGCGCGCTTGAACGCATCGAGCAGCGTGGTCTGGCCTCCCAGCACCTGCAGCAGCTTCTGGTTCGGGATCGTGATCAGCGAGTCGACGTTGCGCGACAGCTCGCTGATGCCGACGTCCGCGATCGAGGCGCGCTTGCTGCCCTCCATCGTGAACGGACGGGTCACCACCGCGACCGTCAGGATGCCGAGCTCGCGCGCGACCTGCGCCACGACCGGCGCTGCGCCGGTACCGGTGCCGCCGCCCATGCCGGCCGTGATGAACAGCATGTCGCATCCCTCGATCAGTTCGATGATGCGGTCGCGGTCCTCCATCGCCGCCTGCCGGCCGACCTCGGGATTGGCGCCGGCGCCGAGTCCCTTGGTGATGTTGCAGCCGATCTGCAGCGAGGTCTTCACCTGCGAGTGCTTGAGCGCCTGCGCATCGGTGTTCACGCAGATGAACTCGACGCCCTCGATGCCGCACTTGGCCATGTGCGCGACCGCGTTGCCGCCGCCGCCGCCCACGCCGAGCACCTTGATCACAGCGCTTTGGCTGTATGAATCCATCAGTTCGAACATGTCCTCTCCTCCGCTAGAAGTATCCCTGGAACCACGACTTCATCCTTTCCATCGCCGTCTTCATCCCGTCGCCGACCAGTTTCGGCGCCGGCTGGCCGAGGTTCGCCCGGCCGTAAAGCAGGAGACCCACGCCGGTCGCGTGGATCGGATTCCTCACGACGTCGCCGAGACCGGTCACGCCCTGCGGGCTGCCGAGGCGGACCGGCACATGGAATATCTCCTCGGCGAGCTCGACTGCGCCTTCCATCTTGGCGCTGCCGCCGGTGAGCACCACGCCGGCCGCGACCGATTCCTCGAAGCCCGAGCGGCGCAGCTCGTCGCGGATCAGCGAGAACAGCTCCTCGTAGCGCGGCTCGACGATCTCGGCGAGCGTCTGGCGCGCGAGCCGGCGCGGCGGCCGGTCGCCGACCGAGGGCACTTCGATGGTCTCGTCCGGATTGGCGAGCTGCGACAGCGCACAGGCGTAACGGATCTTGATTTCCTCCGCGTACGGCGTCGGCGTCCGCATCGAGACCGCGATGTCGTTGGTGACCTGGTCGCCTGCGACCGGGATGACCGCGGTGTGGCGGATCGCGCCGCCCGAGAACACCGCGATGTCGGTGGTGCCGCCGCCGACGTCCACCAGGCAGACGCCGAGATCCTTCTCGTCCTCGGTCAGCACCGCGAACGAAGAGGCGAGCTGCTCGAGCACGATGTCCTCGACCTCGAGGCCGCAGCGCTGCACGCACTTGACGATGTTCTGGGCGGCGCTGTCGGCGCCGGTGACGATGTGCACGCGCGCCTCGAGCCGCACGCCGGACATGCCGACAGGCTCGCGGATCCCTTCCTGGCCGTCGATGATGAATTCCTGCGGAAGCACGTGCAGGATCTTCTGGTCGGCCGGGATCGGCACCGCCTGTGCGGCGTCCATCACGCGCGAAACGTCGCCGCCCACGACCTCCTTGTCCTTGATCGCGACGATGCCGTGCGAGTTGAGGCTGCGGACGTGGCTGCCGGCGATGCCGGTGAACACCGAGCGGATCTCGACGCCCGCCATCAGCTCGGCTTCCTCGACCGCGCGTTGGATCGACTGCACGGTCGAGTCGATGTTGACGACCACGCCCTTCTTCAGCCCGCGCGAGGGGTGCGAGCCGAGCCCGATCACCTCGAGGCTGCCGTCGCCGTGCATTTCGCCGACCATCGCCACGACTTTCGACGTGCCGATGTCGAGCCCCACGATCAGGTTGCGGTCGGAACGCTTAGCCATCGGTCTTTTCGTCTCCGGTCTGGCGGCTGGCCATGGCGGCGGGCGCGGTGCGCGGCGGCTTGCGGTCGCGCCGCCAGCCGATCGAGAAGCCGTTCGAATAGCGCATGTCCAGGTAGTCGATGTCGGCGGCGCGGCCCGCGATCACCTGCGCGCCGACCTGCACGAAGCGCTCCATGCGCTCGTCCACCTGGCGGCGGCCGAGCCGCACCGCCACGCCATTCGAAAGCCGCATCTGCCAGGCGCCGCGCGCATCCACCGAGAGCGCGGCGACTCGGAGCCCCTGCTCCACGAGGCGGCCCTGGATCGCGAGGTAGCGCTGCGCCACCTGCCACTCGGTGCCGGCCGGCCCGTCGAGGCGCGGCAGTTCCGGCGGCGGGTGGCGCACGCCGGTCGCGAACAGCTCGCCGCGCGTGTTGAGCAGCCCGTCCTCGCCCCAGCGCGCCGCGGCCTGCTGCTCGACGACCTCCACGCGGATGCGGTCCGGCCACTGCCGCTGCACGCGCGCGCGGTCCACCCAGGCGAGGGCCTCGATGACCTCCCGCAACGCGTCGAGGTCGGCGCTGACGAAACCGCCGGTCAGCGCGCCGCGTGCCGCCTGCTCGACCTCGACCGCGGCCACGCGCTGGAACGGGCCGTCGATCACGATCGCGCGCACCGGCTGGTCGAGGCCGATCGCCAGCAGGGTCGCGAGCGCCGCGACCGCCGCGAGCGCCCCGGCGACGCGTCCCGCGCGCGGCCACTCCAGATCCGGCAGCTCGAAGCGCCGGCCAGTGGGCTTGCGTCGGTTGCGCTTGCGCAGCCAGCTCATGTTCAGGTCCTCTCCCGCGCGAAGCTGGTCTCAAGCACGCGCCAGGCGAGCTCGGGGAAGTCGATGCCCGCGGCGGCCGCGGCCATCGGCCCCAGCGAGTGGCCGGTCATGCCGGGTACGGTGTTGATCTCGAGCAGCAGCGGCGCCCCGTCCGCGCCGGCGACGAAGTCCACGCGGCCCCAGCCGGCGGCGCCGGTCGCGGCGAAAGTCGCGAGTGCGGCGTCCTTCAGCGCCTGCTCCGCGCCGGCGGACAGGCCGCAGGGGATCAGGTAGCGCGTGTCGTCGGCGAAGTACTTGGCCTGGTAGTCGTAGAAGGCGCGCGGCGTCTCGATGCGGATCGCGGGCAGGGCCTCGCCCCGCAGGATGCCGACCGTGTACTCCGCTCCGGTGATCCAGCGCTCCGCGATCACGACCGGGTCGAGCAGCGAAGCGGCGCGCCAGGCCGCCGGCAACTCGGAGGCGCTCCCGACGCGGCTCATGCCGACGCTCGAGCCCTGCGATGCGGGCTTGACGGCGATCGGCATGCCGAGTTCGGCGGCCGCGCGGTCGAAGTCGGCGGCGCCCGCGAGCACGACCCAGGGCGGTGTCGCGACGCCCGCGGCCTGTGCGAGCTGCTTGGTGCGAAGCTTGTCCATGCCGACCGCCGAACCCAGCACGCCGGAGCCCGTGTAAGGCACGCCGAGCCATTCGAGCGCGCCCTGCACCGCGCCGTCCTCGCCGCCGGGACCGTGCAGCGCGATCCAGACGCGGTCCACGTTTTCGTCCACGAGCGCCGTCAGCGGGCGCTCCGCCGGATCGAAGGCGGAGGCCGCGACGCCCTTCGCGACGAGCGCTTCGAGCACCGCGTTGCCGGTCATCAGCGAGATCTCGCGCTCGGCCGAGGCGCCGCCCATCAGCACCGCCACACGGCCGAAGCCGGACGGCTGATCGATGCGCCGGAACGCGACGCCGCTGCCGCGCAGGCGGCTCATGCGGCCTCCCCGACGATGCGCACCTCGGGCACCAGGCGCACGCCGTGCACCCGTTCGACCGTGGCGCGCACGTGGCCGATCAGCGACTCGATGTCGGCGGCGGTCGCGGCGCCGGTGTTCAGGATGAAGTTCGCGTGCTTTTCCGAGACCTGCGCGCCGCCGATGCGGTGGCCCTTGAGGCCGGCGCGCTCGACCAGGTCGGCGGCATGGCCGCCCGCAGGATTGGTGAACACCGAGCCGCAGCTCGGCTCGCCGATCGGCTGCTTCGCGTGGCGCTCCTCGAGCAGCCGCTTGATGGAGTCCGTAGTGGCACCCGGGCGCGGCTCGAAGCGGAAGGTCGCGGCAAGGAACCATTCGCCCGGCGCCGGCGGCGCCACGCTGCGGTAACCGTAGCGGTACTCAGAGGCATCGCGCCGATGGCGCGCGCCTGCGCGGTCGATGGTCTCGACCTCGACCACGCGCGGCCAGGTCTCGCCGCCCCAGGCGCCTGCGTTCATCGCGAGCGCGCCGCCGACCGTGCCCGGGATGCCGGCGAAGAAATCCGCCGGGCCGAGCTTCCACTTCGCGCACTGGCGGCCGAGGCGTGCGCAGGCGACGCCCGCCTCGGCGCGCACGCGGTCCTCGCCGACGCGATCGAGCGCGTTCAGGATGCCGTGCACCGAGATCACGACGCCGCGGATGCCGCCGTCGCGCACCAGCAGGTTGCTGCCGAGCCCGACCCAGGTGACCGGCACCGACTGCGGCAGCGAACGCAGGAACGCCGAGAGGTCGTCCACGTCGCGGGGCGTGAACCAGGCGTCGGCCGGCCCGCCGACGCGCCAGGTGGTGTGCTTCGACATCGGCTCGTCGCAGAGCACGCGGCTCTCGAAACCGGCCGGAATGGCGATGGCGCTCATGCCGCGCCCCGCGCGGCGAGCGCCGCGGGCAGGTCGTGCGCGATGCCGCCGATGCTGCCGGCGCCCATCGTGAGCACCAGGTCGTCGTCCTCGATCATGCCCGCGATCGCCGCCGGCAGTTCCTTCACGTCCTCGACGAACACCGGCTCGAGCCGCCCGCGCCCGCGCACTGCGCGGCAGATCGCGCGCCCGTCGGCATTCGCGATCGGCTCCTCGCCCGCGGCGTAGACCTCGGTCACCAGGAGCGCGTCGGGCAGGGACAGCACGCGGCCGAAATCGTCGATCAGGTCGCGCGTGCGCGTGTAGCGGTGCGGCTGGAACGCGAGCACCAGGCGCCGGCCGGGCCAGGCCTGGCGCGCCGCCGAAAGCGTCGCCTCGACCTCGGTCGGGTGATGGCCATAGTCGTCCACCACCGTGACGCGGCCGGCCGGCGTTGCGACCTCGCCCAGCACCTCGAGCCGCCGCCCGATGCCCGCGAACGACTCGAGCGCACGCTGGATCGCGGCGTCTTTCACCTCGAGCTCGGTGGCGACCGCGATCGCGGCGAGCGCGTTCTGCACGTTGTGCGCCCCCGGCAGCGCGAGCGTCACGGCGAGCGGCGCGCGGCCTGTGCGCAGCACGTCGAAACGCGTGCGGGCGCCCTCGCCCTTCAGGTTGGCGGCGCGCAGGTCGGCATCCGCGCCGAGCCCGTAGCGGATCATCGGCCGGCCGACCTGGGGCAGCAGTTCGCGCAGCACCGGGTCGTCGCCGCACAGCACCGCGAGCCCGTGGAACGGCAGGTTGTGCAGGAACTCGACGAAGCTCTGTTTCAGCTTCTCGAAGTCGCCGCCGTGCGTGACCAGGTGGTCGTTGTCCACGTTGGTGACGATCGCGATCATCGGCTGCAGGTGCAGGAACGAGGCGTCGCTCTCGTCGGCCTCCGCAACCAGGTATCGCCCGGCGCCGAGGCGCGCGTTGCTGCCGGCGCTCTTGAGCTGCCCGCCGATCACGAAGGTGGGGTCGAGGCCGCCTTCGGCCAGCACGGAGGCCACCAGGCTCGTGGTGGTCGTCTTCCCGTGCGTGCCCGCAACCGCGATGCCCTCGCGAAAACGCATCAGCTCCGCCAGCATCTCGGCGCGGCGCACCACCGGGATGCGCGCCTGCTGCGCCGCCGCGAGCTCCGGGTTGTCGGCGCCGACCGCGGAGGACACCACGATGCAGCCGGCGCCCTCGACCTGCGAGGCGGCATGGCCGATGAAGATGCGCACGCCCTGCCGCTCGAGCCGGCGCGTGACCGCGTTGGCGCGCAGGTCCGAACCCTGCACGCGATAGCCGAGATTGGCGAGCACCTCGGCGATACCCCCCATGCCGGCGCCGCCGATGCCGACCAGGTGGATCAGGCCGATGCGGCGCATGCGGTCGCTCATGCGCGTCCCCCCTCGGCCTCGAGGCAGAGCGTCGCGACCCGCTCGGCGGCGTCGGTGACGGCGCGCGCGCGCGCGGCCTCGGCCATCGCGAGGAGCTTGGTGCGACCGCCGGAACCGAGCGTCGCAATGCGGTTCGCGAGTTCGGGTGCGGTGAGGCCGGCCTCCGCCACCACCTGCGCCGCGCCCACTTCCGCGAGCCAGGCGGCATTGCGGGTCTGGTGGTCGTCGACCGCCGCCGGCAACGGCACCAGGATCGAGGCGACGCCGGCGGCCGCGAGCTCGGCGACGGTCGAGGCGCCGGCGCGCGCGATCACGAGATCGGCATCGGCGTACGCCTCCGCCATGTCGTCGATGAACTCGTGCACCACCGCCTGCACGCCCGTGCGCGCGTAGGCATCCCCGGTCGCCGCGCGGTCGCGCGTGCCGGTCTGGTGGACGACGTGCGGGCGACGCGACGCCGGCAGCAGGCCCGCGGCCTCCGGCAGCAGTCGATTGAGCGCGGCGGCGCCCTGGCTGCCGCCGATCACCAGGAGCGACAGCGGCCCGTCGCGCAGCCCGTAGCGCTCGCGTGGCGCCGGCAGCGCCGCGATCGCCTGGCGCACCGGGTTGCCGACGTAGAGCGCGTTACGGCCGGCCGGGAAGCTGCCGGGAAATCCTTCCGCGACTCTCGCGGCGAAGCGCGCGAGCCAGCGATTGGTCAGGCCCGCGACCGCGTTCTGCTCGTGGATCACGAGCGGCGTGCCCGAGAGCCAGGCGGCGATGCCGCCGGGACCCGATGCGAATCCGCCGCAGCCGAGCACGACACCGGGACGCCGGCGCCGGAGCGCCCTGCGCGCCTGGCCGACCGCGCGTGCGAGCGTGAACGGCGCCGCGAGCCAGCGGCCGAGTCCCTTGCCGCGCAGCGCCGCGATCTCGATCCACTCGACCGGGTAGCCCGCTCCGGGCACCAGCCGCGCCTCGATGCCGCGCGCGGTCCCGAGCCAGACGATTTCGCGCCGCTCGCGCAGCGCGCCTGCGACCGCGAGCGCGGGGAACACGTGGCCGCCGGTGCCGCCCGCCATGATCATGACCGGGGCGCTCATGGCTGGCGCTCCTCCGGCGGCAGTGCGCTCTTGCCGCTCGCGGCGACCTCGTGGTGCACGCGCAGCAGCAAGCCGACCCAGGCGAGTGTCACGACCATGCTGGAGCGGCCGTAGGACAGCAACGGCAGCGTGAGGCCCTTGGTCGGCAAGAGCCCCATGTTCACGCCGATGTTGAGGAAGGCCTGCAGCCCGAGCCAGACGCCGAATCCCGCCGCGAGGCAGGCGTGCAGCGGCATGCCCGCGTCCGCGGCGATGCGCGCGAGGCGCAGGCTCCGCAGCACCAGTGCCAGGAAGGCCACCACGACCGCGGCCACGCCGAGCAGGCCCAACTCCTCCGCCAGCACTGCGAACACGAAGTCGGTGTGCGCTTCCGGCAGGTAGAAGAGCTTCTGGATCGAGGAGCCGAGGCCGACGCCCAGCCATTCGCCGCGGCCGATCGCGATCAGCGACTGGGTGAGCTGGAAGCCGCTGTCGAAGGGATCGGCCCAGGGGTCGAGGAATCCGGTCAGGCGCTGCAGCCGGTAGCCGGCCGCCATCGCGATGAAGGCGATGGCCGCGCCGCCCGCGCCCGCGACCAGCAGGAAATCGCGCAGCCGCGCGCCCGCGACGAACAGGATCGCGGTGCCGGTTACGCACAGCACGACGGCGGCGCCGAAGTCGGGCTCGAGCAGCAGGAGCACCGCGGCGGCGACCAGCACCGCGAGCGGCTTGAAGAATCCCTGCGCGCCGCCGCGCAGCTCGGTCTGGTGGCGCACGGCAAAGATCGCGACGTAAGTCAGCAGCATCCAGCGCGCGGGTTCCGAGGGCTGGAAGTTGATCACGCCGATGCGGATCCAGCGCCGGCTGCCGTTGACCTCGTGCCCGATCCACGGAATCAGCACCAGGAGCAGCAGCACGAAACTCGAGACCAGCAGCCACGGTGCGATGCGCTGCCAGGCCGCGACCGGCACGACGAGCATCGCGCCCGCGAAGGTGGCGCCGAGCAGCACCGACAGCAGCTGCCGCTCGAGGTGGAAGAACGGGTCGCCCGAGGCGCGCTCGGCGACGTTGAGCGAGGCGGAGGTCACCATCACAAGCCCGAGCAGCAGGAGCCCGAGCACGGCCGCGACGATCACGGGGTCGAGCACAAGGCGCGGCTGGCGGCCCGCCGAGCGCGAGTACTGCAGCGCGACGGCCGTGCTCATGCGGGCAGCTCCCGCACCGCCGCCGCGAAGGCGTCGCCGCGATGGGCGTAGTCGCGGAACATGTCGAAGCTGGCGCAGGCCGGCGACAGCAGCACGGTGTCGCCGGGGCGCGCGAGGGTGGCCGCTGCCGCGACCGCGGCTTCCATCGACCCTGCGAACGAGACCTCGCTGGCGCCCGCGATCGCGGCGGCGAGGAGAGGGGCGTCGCGCCCGATCAGCACCGCGTGGCGCACCTTGCCGCGGCAGGCCGCGGCGAGCGGCGCGAACTCCTGGCCCTTGCCCTCGCCCCCGGCGATCAGCACGAGCGGTCCCGGCAGGCCCGCGATCGCGGCGGCGGTCGCGCCCACGTTGGTGCCCTTGGAATCGTCGATGTAGCGCACGCCGCGGCGTTCCGCGACCCGCTCGGCCCGGTGCGGCAGTCCGCCGAAGCGCGCGAGCACGCCGGTCATCGCGTCGCGCGGCAGGCGGCAGACGCTGCCGATCGCGAGCGCAGCGAGCGCATTCGCGGCGTTGTGCCGCCCCGGCAGGCGCAATTTCGACAAGGGCAGGATCGCCTCCGCCCCTTCGGCCAGCCAGTCCTCGCCGTCCTGCGCGAGCAGGCGGAACTCGGCGTCGGCGCGCAGCACGCTGAAGCCGACGCGGCGCTGTCCCGGCCGCGGCATGCGCACCACAAGCTCATCGTCGAGATTGACCACGCAGGTCGCAGCGCGCTCGAAGATGCGCGCCTTGGCCGCGGCGTAGGCGGCGACGTCGGGGTAGCGGTCGAGGTGGTCGGGCGTGACGTTCAGCACCGCCGCGGCTTCGGGCTGCAGCGAGTGGGTGATCTCGAGCTGGTAGGAGGAGAGCTCGAGCACGTACATCGCCGCCGGCGGGCCATCGAGCAGGTCCAGCGCGGGGACGCCGAGATTGCCGCCGACGCGCACCTCGATGCCCGCCGCCTGCGCGAACTCGCCGACCAGCGTCGTGACCGTGCTCTTGCCGTTGGTGCCGGTGATGGCGATGACGCGCCCGCCGGCCTCGCGCGCGAACAGCTCGATGTCGCCCACGAGATCGAGGCCCTGCGCCACGGCCTGCCGCAGGAACGGTTCCGACAGCGGAACGCCCGGCGACACCACGACCTGGTCGGCGCCTGCGAGCACTGCGGCGTCGAAGCCGCCGAGCGCGGTCGCGGCCTCCGGCACCAGGCGGCGCAACTCCGCGAGACCCGGCGGGTCGGCGCGCGAATCGGTGACGAGCAGCCGGTGGCCGCGCGCAGCGAGGTGCCGGGCCGCCGACACGCCGGTGCGGCCGAGACCCACGATCACGCTCTGCGGACGGGCGGCGGCCTGCATCAGCGCAGCTTCAGCGTGGCCAGCCCGACCAGGACCAGCATGAAGGAGATGATCCAGAAGCGCACGATGACCTTGGGTTCCGCCCAGCCCTTCAGTTCGTAGTGGTGGTGGATCGGCGCCATGCGGAAAATGCGCTTGCCGCGCAGCCGGAACGACGCGACCTGCAGGATCACGGATACCGTCTCGAGCACGAAGATCCCGCCCATGATCGCGAGCACGAGTTCCTGGCGCACCATCACCGCGACCACGCCGAGCGCCGCGCCGAGTGCGAGCGCGCCGATGTCGCCCATGAACACCTGCGCCGGATAGGTGTTGAACCAGAGGAAGCCGAGGCCTGCGCCGACGATGGTGGCGACAAAGATCAGCACCTCGCCCACCCCCGGCACGTAGGGGATCTGCAGGTAGCCCGCGAAGTTGACGTTGCCGGTGGCGTACGCGAATACGCCGAGCGCCCCCGCCACCATCACGCAGGGCATGATCGCGAGACCGTCAAGGCCGTCGGTCAGGTTGACGGCGTTGCTCGATCCCACGATCACGAAGTAGGTGAAGGCGACGAATGCGGCCGCGCCCATCGGCAGGGCGACTTCCTTGAAGAACGGCACGTAGAGCGCTGTCTCGGCCGGCGTCGCCGCCGTCATCCACAGCGCGATCGCGGCCGCGAGCCCGGCGAGCGACTGCCACAGGTACTTCCAGCGCGCGGCCAGTCCCTGCGGGTCCTTGACGACGAGCTTCAGATAGTCGTCGTAGAAGCCGATCACGCCGAACGCGAGCGTGATCGCGAGTGCGATCCAGACGAAGCGATTCGACAGGTCCGCCCACAGGAGCGTGCCGGCCGTCATCGCGACCAGAATCAGCGCGCCGCCCATGGTCGGCGTGCCGCGTTTGCCGAGGTGCGTATCCGGCCCGTATTCGCGCACCACCTGCCCGATCTGCCGCCTGGCCAGGGTGCGGATCATCCACGGCCCGACCAGCAGCGCGATTGAGAGCGCGGTGAGCGCAGCGAGGATCGCGCGCAGCGTCAGGTAACCGAAGACGCGGAACCCGCCGTAGTAATCCGTCAGCCATTCGAAAAGTTCGAGCAGCATGGCGTCCTCAGTTGCCGTTGCCGGCCGCGGGCAGCGGCGCGACGAGCCGCTCCACCACGCGTTCCAGGCGGTTGGTCCGCGAGCCCTTCACCAGCACCGTGACGCCGGCGTCGAGGCCGTCCGCGACCTCGCCTGCGAGCCGCGCGGCGTCGTCATACCAGACGCCGCGGGCGCCGAACGAGGCGACCGCATGCCGCGAGGCTTCGCCGATCGCGAACAGGCGGGTGATTCCGGCGCCGCGCGCGTAGTCGCCGATGCCGGCGTGGCTCGCGACGGTCGCCTCGCCGAGCTCCGCCATTTCGCCGAGCACCAGCCAGTGCTCGCCCGGCAGCCCGCACAGGACGTCGATGCCGGCGCGCATCGAGCTCGGGTTCGCGTTGTAGGAGTCGTCGATGACCCAGGCGCCGCGCGGGCCGGGCTTCAGCTGCAACCGCCCGCCGACCGCGCGCATGCGCCCGAGCCCGGCGGCGATCGCGGCGCGGTCCGCGCCCGCGGCGTGCGCCGCGGCCGCCGCGCCCGCCGCATTCAGCACGTTGTGCCGGCCGGCGAGGTGCAGCCTCACGCGCTCCTTGCCGCCCGGCAGCGCGAGCATGAAAGTAGTGACGAAGCCGCCCTGCTCGATGCGCCCCTGGATCGCGGAGGCGCGCACGTCCGCGCGCGCCACGATGCCGAAGCTCAGGGCGCGCGCCTTGCCCGCCATGCCGCGCCAGAGCCCGTGGAAGGGTTCGTCCGCGTTGATCACGGCGGTGCCGTCCGCGGGCAGCGCGGCGTACATCTCGCCTTCCGCGCGCGCGACACCCGCGAGATCGCCGAATCCCTCGAGGTGCTCGTCGCCGGCATTGGTCACGAGCGCGATACGCGGCTTCGCGATCGCGGCGAGCACCGCGATTTCGCCCGGGTGATTGGCGCCCATCTCGATCACGGCGAAACGGTGCGAGGGCTCGAGCCGGAGCAGCGTGAGCGGCACGCCGATGTGGTTGTTGAGGTTGCCACGCGTTGCCAGCGTTGGCCCGACACTCCCGAGGATCGCGGCCAGCAGCTCCTTGGTCGTGGTCTTGCCGTTGCTGCCGCCGATGCCGATCACGAGTGCCGGGCAGCGGCCGCGCCATTCGCGCGCGAGCGCGGTGAGCGCGGCCTGCGCGTCCTGCACGACGATTTGCGGGATCGAAGCATCGGCCGGCCGCTCGACCACGGCAGCGGCCGCGCCGCGGGCGCCCGCGGCGCCGACGTAGGAATGGCCGTCGAAGCGCGGGCCGCAGAGCGCAAAGAAGAGCTGCCCGCGCTCGATGGTGCGCGAGTCGGTGGAGATTCCCGCGAAGCCCGCGTCGGCGCCCGCGAGCCGCCCGGCCGTCGCCGCCGCGACTTCGGACAGCCGTCCCTTCATGGCGCGGTCCCGGCGTGCTTCAGCACCTGCTCGCGGTCGCTGAACGGCCGCCGCTCGGGGCCGACGACCTGGGTATCCTCGTGCCCCTTGCCGGCGACCAGCACGGCGTCGCCGGGCCGCGCTTCGGCGAGCGCCGCCGCGATCGCGGCGGCGCGGTCGCGCAATACTCGCGCGCGGCCGGGCGCGCGCATGCCGGTCAGGATCATCGTCACGATGCGGTCCGGGTCCTCGCCGCGCGGGTTGTCGTCGGTGACGAAGATGCCGTCGGCAAGCCGCTCGGCGGCCTCGCCCATCAGCGGGCGCTTGCCGGGGTCGCGCTCGCCGCCGCAGCCGAACACGACCAGCAGGCGGCCGCGCGCGTGCGCACGCAGCGCGGTGAGCGCCTTGGCGAGCGCATCGGGCGTGTGCGCGTAGTCGACGACCGCGAGCGCGCCGTTCGCGAGCCGCCAGGTCTCCATGCGGCCGGGCGGCGCGGTGCAGGCGGCGAGCGCCGCGATCGCGTCATCCACGCCGAAGTCCCAGGTGAGCAGCATGCCGAGCGTCACCGCGAGGTTCTCGGCGTTGAATCCGCCGACCAGGCGCGAGCGCAGGCGCCGCTCGCCGAACTGGCCGGCAAGCTCGAGTTCGAGCCCGGCTGCGCCCGGTACCGCGCGCGTCACATGGACGAAGCGCGCGGCCTGCGGCCGCGCGCCGCCGATCGCGACCGCGGTCAGCGCGACGCCGGCAGCGAGCGCAGCCGCGATCCGGGCGCCTGCCGCGTCACCCACGTTGATCACGGCGTGCTCGAGGCCCGGGAGCCGGAACAGTCTCTGCTTGGCCGCCTCGTAACGCTCCATCGTGCCGTGGTAGTCGAGGTGGTCGTGCGTCAGGTTGCAGAAGCCGGCGACGCGCATGCGCACGCCGTCCACGCGGCCCTGGTCGAGTGCGTGCGAGGACACTTCCATCGCGACATGCGTCGCGCCGGCGTCCGCGAGCGCGCGCAGCTGGCGGTGCAGCGTGATCACGTCGGGCGTGGTGAGCGCGCCGCCCGCGACCGCGGGCGGGAATCCTGCGCCCAGGGTGCCGAGATAGGCGCCGCGCTTCGCCAGCCGGCTCACCGCGCCGGCGAGCAGCCAGGCGCAGGTGGTCTTGCCGTTGGTGCCCGTGACGCCCGCGACCGCGAGGCGCGAGGACGGCGCGCCGTAGAAGCGGTCGGCGATCCCGCCCAGCCGGTCGCGCAGGTCGCGAACCGCGACGAATGCTGCGGGCCCCGCGGCCTGCCGTCCCGCCGCATCGGCCGGGTCGAACAGCACGGCGCGAGCGCCGCGCGCGGCGGCTTCCATGGCGTGGTCGAGCCCGTGGCGGCTGCCGCCTCTGAGCGCGACGAACGCCTCGCCCGGGCCGACCGCGCGCGAGTCGAGCGCGAGTCCCGTGATCTCCACGGGCGGCGCAGACGCGAGGTCGCCGAGCAGTGCGTCGAGCTTCCAGGCGCCGCTCACGGGGACGCCTCCGCGAGCGTGACCGGCGCGACGCGCTCGAGATCGTCCGGCGCGACCGACATCAGGCGCAGCGCGCCCGCGACCACTTCCGAGAACACGGGCGCGGCGACGTCGCCGCCGTAATAGAGCGTCCCGCCCGGCTCGTCGATCATGACGACGACCGCGAGCCGCGGCCGCGAGGCCGGCACCACGCCGGCGAACACCGAGAGGTACTTGTCGGTCGAGTAGCCGCCGGCAGTCGCCTTCCACGCGGTGCCGGTCTTGCCGGCCACGCGATAGCCGGGCACCGCGGCCTTGAGCCCGGTGCCCGCGGGCTTGACCGCTTCCTCGAGGAGTCCCACCAGATCGCGCGAGAGGCGCTCGGGCAGCACCCGCTCGCCCGCAACCGGCGCCTCGACGCGGCGGAACGTGACCGGTCGCTGCACGCCGCCCGCGCCGATCGTCGAGTAGGCCGCCGCCAGCTGCAGCGGCGTGACCGAGAGGCCGTAGCCGTAGGCCATCGTGGCGATCCCGATCGGACGCCAGTGCGAGGCGCCCGAGAGCAGCCCGGCGGATTCCCCCGGAAAGCCGCTCGCGGTCACCTCGCCGAAGCCGAGCGCCGCCAGCGTGTCGTGCATCTGCCGGGGCTCCAGCGACAGCGCGATCTTCGCCATGCCCGCGTTGCTCGAGCGCGCCAGCACCTGGCCGAGGTCCACCACGCCGTAGTCGTGCTTGTCCTGGATCGTCTTGATGCCGACCTTGATCGCGGCGGTGTCCACCATCGAGTCGGGCCGGTAGCGGCCCGAGGCGAGCGCGGCGGCGACCACGAAGGGCTTGATGCTGGAGCCGGGCTCGAAGATGTCGGTGACCGCGCGATTGCGGTAGCGCGCGACTTCGTATTGCGCGCGGTCATTCGCGTTGAACGAGGGCTGGTTGACCATCGCCAGCACCTCGCCGGTCGCGACGTCGAGCACGATCACCGAGCCCGCGCGCGCGCGGTGCTGGCGCACCGCCGCCTTCAGCGCGCGATAGGCGAGGTACTGGATGCGCAGGTCGATGCTTGCGTGCAGGTCCTCGCCCGGGCGCGGCGCGAGGATGCTCTCGACGTTCTGCACGATGCGGCCGCGGCCGTCCTGGATCACGCGCTTCTGGCCGTCCACGCCCGCGAGCGACTGGTCGTAGGCGAGCTCGAGGCCCTCCTGCCCCGCCTCGTCGAGATTGGTGAAGCCGAGCACGTGGCCGGTCACCTCGCCGTTCGGGTAGTAGCGCCGGTACTCGCGCAGCAGGTACACGCCCGGGATGCCGAGCGCCTTGACCTTCGCCGCCTCGGCCGGGTCCATGTGGCGCGCGACGTAGAGGAACTGGCGGTCGAGGTTGCTGGTCACGCGCTGCGCCAGCCACTGGCGGTCGCGCTTCAGCACACGCGCGAGCTGCGCGATGCCGTCGCCCGCGTGCGCGAACTCCGGCGGGTTGACCCAGACGGTATCCACCGGGGAGCTGACCGCCAGCGGCTCGCCGAAGCGGTCGAGCACCGCACCGCGGTATGCGGGCATGCGGGCGACGCGCGCGTGGCGCATGTCGCCCTGCTCGGCCAGGAACTGGCGGTCCAGCACCTGCAGCTGCACCGAGCGCCCGAACAGCACGAGCGCGGCCGCCGCCAGCACGCCCGCGAGGATGCGCGAGCGGAGCCGGAACTGCTGCGCGTCGAACTCGATCTCGCCGTCGCGCCGCTTCATGGGGCCACGATCCGCACTTCCTCGGGCCGCGGCAGCGTCATGCGCAGCCGCTCGCTGGCGACGCGCTCGACGAAGCCGTGGTTGGACCAGGCGCTCTGCTCGAGCTGGAGCTGGCCCCATTCGATATTGAGCCGGTCGCGCTCGGCGGATAGCTGCTCGAGCTCGACGAAGAGCGTGCGCGCCTCATGCCGGGCGCGCACCGCCGCGATCGCGGAAGCGAGCACCGCGAGCCACAGCAGGGGCAGCGCGAGCACCAGCCAGCGCCGGCTCATGCCGCGAGCCTCTCGGCGGCGCGCAGCACCGCGCTTCTTGCGCGCGGGTTTGCGGCGACCTCGGCCTCGGCGGCGAATCGCGCGCGGCCGGCGAGCGCCAGGCGCGGGCGCGCCTCGGGCGGCAGCTGCGGCAGCCCGGCGTACTCCGGAGCCTCGCGCGACGCATTCCTGAGGAAGCGCTTCACGATGCGGTCCTCGAGCGAATGGAAACTGATCACCACCAGGCGGCCGCGCGGCGCGAGCGCCTCGACCGCCTGCGGCAGCGCGCGCTCGATCTCGCCGAGTTCGTCGTTCACGCGGATGCGGATGGCCTGGAAGGTGCGCGTCGCCGGGTGGCGGCCGGGTTCGCGCCCGGGCACGGCGTCCGCGACGATCTCTGCGAGTCGGCCCGTGGTCGCGATCGGCGCGGCGGCACGCGCCGCGACGATGGCCCGCGCGATGCGCCGCGCGTGGCGTTCTTCGCCGTAGCGCGAGATCACCGTCGCGATCTCCCGTTCATCAGCCCGCGCGAGGAATCCGGCGGCAGACTCGCCGTGGTGCGGGTCCATGCGCATGTCGAGCGGTCCGTCGCGCAGGAAGCTGAAGCCGCGGGCCGGATCGTCGAGCTGCGGGGAGGAAACGCCGAGGTCGAACAGGATGCCGGCGGCGGCAGCCGGCGCGACCAGCCGGCCGAGTTCCGAGAACGGCGCCTGAACGAAGCGCGCGCGCGGATCGCCGGCAAAGCGCCTGGTCGCCGCGGCGTGGGCCTCCGGGTCGCGATCGATGGCAAGCAGTTTCCCCTCTTCCCCGAGCCGGTCGAGGATCGACCCGGCATGCCCACCGCGACCGAAGGTCGCATCCACGTAGAAGCCGTCGGCGCGGATCGCGAGTGCCTCGAGCGCCGCGTCCAGCAGGACCGGCGCGTGTTCCCCGCCGCCCGGCTCCACCACCCGCGCGCCGCTCACGGCGCGCAACTCACAACGACAGCGAACCCAGCTCCGCCGGCAACGACACCGACGGTTCCTCGCCGTTCAGCCACTGCTCGCGCCGCTCGTCCCAGCGCGCTTCGTCCCACAACTCGAAACGGTTGCCCTGCCCGATCAGGACCGCGTTGCGGTCCAGGTGCGCGAACTCGCGCAGCTTCGGCGGCAACAGCAGGCGCCCGTGCCCGTCGAGGTCCACGTCGGTCGCGTGGCCGACCATCAGGCGCTGCAGGCGGCGCGCGTGCTCATTGAGCGTCGGCAGCCGCATCAGCTTGCGTTCGATTTCTTCCCAGTCGGGCAGCGGGTAGATCAACAGGCACTGGTCGCGGTCGATCGTGACCACGACGCGGGCCTCGCCGCGTTCCTGCAGGCGCTCGCGATACCGGGTCGGAATGACCATCCGGCCCTTGGCATCGATCGTGACCTTGGTGGCTCCCCGGAACATCCGTTGAAACGGGCACTTGTCCCATTTCCTCCCACTTTTTCCCACTCGCCGCCACTATAGGTGCGGCCCCGGGGTCGGTCAACGGTGCGGGTCAACAAAATTTGTGACGCGTCAATCACTTACGGAAGATCGCGGCGGCCCATTCGAGCCGCCCGATGAATCAGAAAATCAGCGGGTTACACGCCGCTCTTACAGCGGTTTCTCACGAGGTCGCGCTACAGCTCTCGCTGGCGCGCGTCTCGCTTGTTCTTTTTCGATAACCAGAAAGAGTCGGCCGATAAGCCGGGTTCTGTCGTGGGCAACCATTCCTCTGGGATGCGCGTCGCCGCGCACCTCAAGCAGCCTACCCGGAAGCGCGCGCGGGCCGCGCGTTGCGGCTTGCGCCGCGTGCTTCCCTATTTGGCCTTGCTCCAGGCGGGGTTTGCAGTGCCGTCGCCGTTACCGTCGACGCGGTGCGCTCTTACCGCACCATTTCACCCTTGCCGTCGCGCTCGCGCGCGCTTGGGCGGTATGTTTTCTGTTGCACTTTCCGTGGGCTCACGCCCCCCAGGCGTTACCTGGCGCCGTGCCCTGTGGAGCCCGGACTTTCCTCCGTTTCCTTGCGAAAACGGCGATTGCCTGGCCGACTCCGCGACCAACATAGACGCTCGTCGCGCCGGGCTCAAGTGTCGCCGCGCGCGGGCTTTTCGGCGAGCTTCAGCGCGCGTGCGTAGGCCTCGTTACGCCGCGCGCCGGTGATCTCCGCAGCCGCGGCCGCGGCCGCGGACGCCGGCAGGACGCGCAGCAGCACGGCGAGCGCTTCATCCAGCCTCGAGGCATCCACGCCCTGCTCCGCCGCTCCCTCGACCACGATCACCGACTCGCCGCGATGCAGATCGGGATCGGTCCTCGCGCGCTCGGCGAGTTCGCCGAGTCCGCCGCGATAGAAACGCTCGTACAGCTTGGTCAGCTCGCGCGCGACGCAGGCGCGACGGCTGGCCCCCAGTGCGGCCGCGAGATCCGCGAGGCAGGCGGCGAGCCGGTGGGGCGCTTCGTACAGCACGAGCGTGCGCGGCTCCGCGGCGAGTTCCGCAAGCCGCTGCCGGCGCGCCCCGGCGCGCGCGGGCAGGAAGCCCTCGAAGCAGAAACGTTCCGCGGGCAGGCCGGAGGCGGCAAGCGCGGCGATCGCCGCGCAGGGTCCGGGCAACGGCACCACCGGAATGCCGGCCTCGATGGCTGCACGAACGAGCGGAAAGCCCGGGTCGCTCACGAGCGGCGTTCCGGCGTCGGAGACCAGCGCGATGCTCTCGCCGGTGCGCAGTCTCGCCACCAGTTCCGCGGCCCGCGCCCGCTCGTTGTGCTCGTGCAGCGATACCAGCGGGCGCTCGAGCCCCAGTTCGCGCAACAACCGGCCGGTATGGCGCGTGTCTTCGGCGGCGACGACGTGCACGGCGGCGAGAATCTCGCGCGCACGCGCGGAAATGTCGCCCATGTTGCCGATCGGCGTCGCGACCAGGTAAAGGACTCCGGACTGCCCCACTATAATGTCCCTCCCCGGCCGCAGCGGGCGGCGGGATGATCGTCGCCAAGGGCCGCCCACGATGCAAGCCATGTTCCGCCACGCCAGCCGATTCGCCGCCGCGGCGCTCGTCGCCGTTGCGGTCGCGGCCTGCCAGATGGCGGGCCTGGACCGCGGCGCCGGCCCGGAGGGCGCCGCGGCACGCGCCGAACGCCTGGCGCGCCAGAGCGATCACACCGCGGCCGCGCGGGCCTGGGAACTCGCCGCACGGAATGCCGTCGAGGGCGAACGCAACCGTCTGTGGCTCGCAGCCGCCGCGGCGTGGATCAGCGCCCGCGACATCGCCTCGGCCGAAGTCGCGATCGGGATGCTGGCACCGCCCATTTCGGAGGCGGACACGCGCGAACGGCTCCGCCTCGACGTCGAGATCGCGGTCGCACGCGGCGACCACGCGCGGGCGGCTGCGCTGCTGCGAGGGTTGCCCGAGACTGGCGACGCCGCGGCACTTGCGACCCGCGCGCGCGTGCATTTCGGAGAACTGCGCATCGCCGATGCCGTCGCGACGCTCATCGCGCGCGAGTCGCTCCTTACGGATCCCGCGCAGCGCCTCGCCAACCAGCGCGAGATCGTGGACGGAATCGCGGGCGCGCTCGAGCGCGGCGGCGATGCGCGCGCGCCGGACTGGGCCGACGCGACACTCGCAGGCTGGCTCGAGCTCGGGCGCATCCTCGCGGACGCGCGCGCGGGTGCGCTGGGCTCGCAGCGGCGGCTGCAGACCTGGCGCGAACGTTATCCCGCGCACCCGGCGAGCGATGCACTGTGGCGCGGACTGGTCGAGCGGCAACAAGCGGTCGGCGACCTGCCGCGGCAGGTGGCGCTGCTCCTGCCGCTGTCCGGACGCGCGGAGGCGGCGGGACGGGCCGTGCGCGACGGTTTTCTCAGCGCCTACTATGACCACGGCGCCGCCGTGCGGCCCAGGCTCCGGATCTACGACGTCGCGGCGCGCGACGCCTCGTCGAGCTACCTGCAGGCGCTCGCGGACGGCAGCGACTTCGTGGTCGGCCCGCTGACGCGCGAGGAAGTGGCCGCGCTCGCGCTGCTTGCGGACGGCCGCGCCACGACGCTCGCGCTCAATTTCCTGCCGGACGGCGTCGCGGTACCGAAGCGCTTCTACCAATACGCCCTGTCGCCCGAGGACGAGGCGCGGCTCGCCGCGCGGCGCGCGCTCGCCGACGGGCGGCTGTCAGGCGTGATGCTGGCGCCGCAGTCGGACTGGGGTCGCCGCGTGCAGGCGGCCTTCGCCGAGGAATTCACGGCGGCGGGCGGCGCAATTGTCGAGCAGGCCGAGTACCCGACTGCGACCGTGGACTTCAACGAGCTGCTGCGCAGGCTCCTGCGCACCACCGGCCAGCGCGGCAGCACGCCGCGTCCCGATGCGCACTTCATCTTCGTCGCGGCGCAGCCGGTGCACGGGCGGCTGATCCGCACGCAGCTGCGGTTCAACTACGCAAGCTCGCTGCCGGTGTACGCGACCTCCGACGTGTTCGACTCGGCGGGCACCGGCAATGTGGATCTCGATGGCGTGCTGTTTCCCGACATGCCGTGGGTGCTCGATCCCTTCGGGCCCGCGGCGACGGCGCGCGGGACTGCGGAACGCGTCTGTCCCAATCGCCCGGGCCAGCTCGGGCGGCTGCATGCCTTCGGCTACGATGCATTCCGCCTGGTCGGCGAGCTGCGCCGGCTCCAGGGCGGCGGGTCCACGCCGCTGCCGGGCCTGACCGGCCGCCTGTCGGTGGACGGGGCCGGGCGCGTGCGGCGCGAACTCGACTGGGCGCAGGTCGTGGACGGCAAGCCGGTATCCCCGCCGCCGCCGCCCGCGGTGACCGCGCCGCCGCTCGCGACCGCGACCTCCAGGTGATTGCGCCGCATCTCGAATCCGGCCGCACGGCGGAAGCAGCGGCCGCGAACCTGCTCGAGCGCGCCGGCTACCGGATCCTGCGCCGGAACTTCCGCGCCCGCGGCGGCGAACTCGACCTGGTCGCCGAGGACGGCGGCACGCTCGCGATCGTCGAGGTGCGCTATCGCGCGGGCGGCCGCTACGGCGGCGGAGCCGAAAGCGTCACGCCGGCCAAGCGCCGGCGCATCGCCCATGCCTCGCGCGTGCTGCTCGCCACAGACCCTAAGCTCGCGCGGCTGCCGGCGCGCTTCGACGTGGTTGAAGTCACGGGCCCGCCGGAGGCGCTCGAATGCCGCCTGATCCGCGGCGCTTTCACGCTCTGACGCGCTTCCCGCACGCCGCGGACGGGAGCGACGACCGCCGTGCAGTCCGTGTCCAGGTGGCCCGCTTCAGGATCGTGCGCTCCAGGGATGGCGCGCTCGAAGCGTACAGGGATGTATTCACAGCGGTCCTGAAGCGGGCCACCTGGGCGCGGGTCGCGCAATTGTCGGCGGGTCCCGTTCGCGGCGCGCGGGGGATCACTTCACGACGCGAAGGCGCGGGCGGCTGCCGGTGTCGTCGGGGCCGGGCGCGGGCGGCGGCGCGTCGCCGTCGTCCTGGAACAGCATGCCCTGGCCGGTTTCGCGCGCGTAGATGCCGAGCACCGCGGCGATCGGCACGCGCACCTGCTGCGGCACGCCGCCGAAGCGCGCGGAGAACTCGATCCACTCGTTGCCGAGCTTGAGCCCCTGGGTCGCATTCCAGCTCACGTTCAGCGTGATGCGGCCCTCGCGCACGTAGGCCTTCGGCACCTCGGCGCCCGCCACGCCCGCGTCTACGACGAGGTGCGGCGTCTGCCGGTTGTCGGTCATCCATTCGTGCATCGCGCGGACCAGGTACGGCCGCCGCGAAGTCTGCGGCGCGGCCACCATTCAGGCGTTCCGCGGCGACGGCGTCACTTCACGTCCTTCCAGTATTCCTTGTAGAGGAAGAACGCGAATGCCGTGAACATCAGCAGGAACAGCATCACCCAGACGCCGAGCGCCTTGCGCTGGGCTTTCGCGGGCTCCGCGACGTACTCGAGGAAGGCGACGGTATCCCGCACGAAGCCGTCGAACTCCGGCGCGGTCATCTCACCGGGCGTCCCGGCGTCGAGCGCGATCAGGTGCGGAACGGGCCTGCCGTCCGGGCCCGGGCGCTCCTCGAAGCGCGGCAGCTGCTCGCCCTGGCGCACCGCCAGCACATTCGGCATCACGGTATTCGCCAGCAGCGCATTGTTCGCGCCGGTCGGCCGCGAGGGGTCCACGTAGAAGGATTTCAGGAAGGTATAGACATAGTCCACGCCGCGACTGCGCGCGATCAGGGACAGGTCGGGCGGCGCATTGCCGAACCACCCGCGCGCCTGTTCGGCAGGCATCGCCGAGATCATCGGGTCGTAGATGCGCTCGCCCGTGAACATCAGGTTGTCGCGCAGTTCCTGCTCGGTCAGCGCGAGATCCTCGGCGAGCTGGCTGTAACGCATGTACTGCGCGGAGTGGCAGCCGAGGCAGTAATTGACGAAATTGCGCGCACCGCGCTGCAGCGACGCGAGGCTGCCGACGTCGGTTTCGGCCTCGGCGAGCGGCCAGCCGCTGGTCGTGGCCTGCGCCGCGGCGGCCGCGCCGAGCGCGAGCGCGGCGACGAGCCCCCGCGCCGACTTCACTTCGTCACCCGCGAGGGTTCCGGCTTGTGACTGTCGATGCGCGTGTACCAGGGCATCGCCAGGAAGAACACGAAATAGTAGATGGTGCCGACGACCGACATCGTCTTGAACGGCTCGACCGCGGGCTTGAGGCCGCAATATCCGAGCATGATGAACGTGGCCGCGAACAGCATCAGCGCGACCTTGTAGAGCGGGCCGCGGTAGCGGATCGACTTGACCGGCGCGCGGTCGAGCCAGGGCAGGAAGAAGAGCAACAGGATGGCCGCGAACATCACCAGCACGCCCCAGACCTGGGTGCCCGCGAACGCGGGCACGGCGCGCAACATGGCGTAGTACGGCGTGAAGTACCACACCGGCGCGATGTGCTCAGGGGTGAGGAGCGGATTCGCCGGCTCGAAGTTCGGCGCTTCGAGGAACAGGCCGCCCATCTCCGGCGCGAAGAACACGACCGCCGCGAACAGCACCAGGAACACGCTGATGCCGAAGGTGTCCTTGACGGTAAAGTAGGGATGAAACGGTATACCGTCCACTGGGTGGCCGTCGGGGCCCTTGTACTTCTTGATCTCGATGCCATCCGGGTTGTTGGAACCGACTTCGTGCAGGGCAAGCACGTGCGCGACCACCAGGAAGATCAGCACCAGCGGCAGCGCCACGACGTGCAGCGCAAAGAAGCGGTTCAGCGTGATGTCCGAGATGAAATAGTCGCCGCGGATCCATTCGACCAGCGAATCGCCGATCAGCGGGAACGAGCCGAACAGCGAAACGATCACCTGCGCGCCCCAGTAGGACATGTTGCCCCAGGGCAGCAGGTAGCCGAAGAAGGCCTCGGCCATCAGCGCGAGGTAGATCAGCACGCCGAAGATCCACAGCAATTCGCGCGGCCGGCGGTGCGAGCCGTACAGCAGCGCGCGGAACATGTGCAGGTACACGACGATGAAGAAGGCGGACGCACCAGTCGAATGCAGGTAGCGGATCAGCCAGCCCCACTCGACGTCGCGCATGATGTATTCGACCGAGCTGAAGGCCTGGGTCGCGTCCGGCTTGTAGCTCATCGTCAGGAAGATGCCCGTGACGATCTGGAGCACCAGTACGAACAGCGCGATACTGCCGAAGTAGTACCAGAAATTGAAGTTCTTCGGCGCGTAGTACTCGGCGACGTGCTCGTTCCACATCTTGGTCATGGGGAAGCGCGCGTCTATCCACGCGCCGAAGGCCGCGAGCCTGCCAGTTCCGGCCGGGGCCGCCTTCCCGGCCATCAGGCCGCGCTACCCTGGTCCACGCCGATCAGGATGTGGCCGCTGTCGGCGAAGGTGTAGGGCGGCACCTCGAGGTTGGTGGGGGCCGGCACGCCGCGGAACACGCGGCCGGAGAGGTCGAACTTGGAGCCGTGGCAGGGGCAGTAGAAGCCGCCTGGCCAGTCGCCCGGGCTCGAAGTCGTGAGTTCGACATCGCCCGGATCGAAGCGGCTCATCGGCGCGCAACCGAGGTGGGTGCAGACGCCGAGCACGACGAAATACTCGGGATTCACCGCGCGCCCCTCGTTTTTCGCGTAGTCCGGCTGTTTCGAGCGCTCGGAGCCCGGGTCGGAGAGAAATCCCGCGACCGCGGCCAGGCGCCCGAGCATCTCGGGCGTGCGCCGCACCACCCAGACCGGCTTGCCGCGCCACTCGAACTTGAGCATGGCGCCCGGCTCGAGCTTGCTGATGTCGATCTCGACCGGCGCGCCGAGCGCCTTGGCGCGCGCGCTCGGCTTCCAGGAGGCCAGGAATGGCACCGCCGCGAATGCGACGCCGACGGCACCGGTCAGGGTCGTGGCGGCGGTCAACAACTGGCGCCGGCCGCGGTCAATCGCTTCGCCCATCGGATCCGTTTTCGTTCGTGACGGGAGTTGCCGCATTATACAGGCGCCGTACGGAGGATGCCGACAGCCATGACCGGAAGTTGGGGCTGGTTGCGCTGGATTTCACCCTGGATCGCGCTCGGTCTCGCGGCCGCGCTCGTGATCGTGATCCTGCGGCCGGTGCGCGAGGAAGCGGCCGCCGATGCGCCGCCGCCCGCCGCGACCGAATCCGCGGTGCCGGACGCCGCGCCCGGCGCCCACTCGCCGGCGGAAACCGCGGCCGAGACTCCCCGGCCTTCCCTGGCGAGTCATGCCGACGCGGTGGACCTCGCTGCGCCTGCAGTCGTCAACATCTATACGGAGCGGCGCGTGATGGTCAGGAGCGCCGCGCTGCCCCCGCAGTTCGGCCAGTTGTTCGGCGACGCCTGGCCCGACTACCGCGAGCGCGTCGAGCGCAGCCTGGGTTCCGGCATCCTCTACGACGCGCGCGGCCACGTGGTCACCAACTTCCACGTGATCGCGCAGGCGACGCAGATCAACGTGAAGCTGCGGGACGGCCGCGAGGCGGCCGCAAAGCTCGTCGGCGTCGATGCCGACACCGATCTCGCAGTGCTCAAGGTGGAACTCAAGACGCTGCCGATCATGACCTTCGGCCGCTCGAACCGGCTGCGCGTCGGCGACCCGGTGCTCGCGATCGGCAATCCGCTGGGACTCGGCCAGACCGTCACGCAGGGGATCGTGAGCGCGACCGGGCGCGGACGCATTGGTGTCTCGACCTTCGAGAACTTCATCCAGACCGACGCCGCGATCAACTTCGGCAATTCCGGCGGGGCGCTCATCGACGCCCAGGGCCGCATGGTCGGGCTCAACAGCGCGATATTCGCCCGCCAGGCCGGCATCGAGGGCATCGGCTTCGCGATCCCGGTGGACCTGGTGCGCGGGGTGGTGGAAGCGATCCTCCGGGACGGGCGCGTGGTGCGCGGCTGGATCGGGGTAGTGCCGCGCGACCTCAGTACGGCCGAGATCGCGCAGTTCGGCATGCCGGAGGGCTCGGTGCTGGTGCGGCAGGTGTACCGGGACAGCCCCGCCGCCGCGCAGGGCGTGACCTCGGGCGACGTGATCACGCAGGTCAATGGCGCGCCGCTGCGCGGGGCGCAGGACCTGCTCGCGAATGTCGCGATGCTGAAGCCCGGCCAGGGCGTGCGCCTCAGGATCTGGCGCGGCCCGCCGCTCGAGCCCGAGGTGCGCGAGCACAGCGTGCGCATCCTGGTCGGCGAGCGCCCGCCGCAGGCGGTGGTCGACCGCTCGTCCTAGGTACGCGGTCCCGGCACGCGCCGGATGTCGGCGCCGAGCTGCCGCAGCTTCTCCTCGATGCACTCGTAGCCGCGGTCGATGTGGTAGATGCGTTGCACGTCGGTGGTGCCCTCCGCCACCAGGCCCGCGATCACGAGCGAGGCCGAGGCGCGCAGGTCAGTCGCCATCACCGGCGCGCCTGACAGCCGCGGCACGCCCTGGATCACCGCGGTGTGGCCCTCGATGCGGATGTCGGCGCCGAGCCGGCGCATCTCGAGCATGTGCATGTAGCGGTTCTCGAAGATGGTCTCGACGATGGTGCCGACTCCGTCGGCGACGCAGTCAAGCGCCGCGAACTGCGCCTGCATGTCGGTCGGGAAGCCGGGATGCGGCGCGGTGCGGATGTCCACCGCCACAGGCCGGCCCTGCATGTCCACCGCGATCCCGTCCGGGTCCACCGCGAGCCTGGCGCCGGCCTCGCGCAGCTTCGCGAGCACCGCGTCGAGGTGGTCGGCGCGGGCGCCGCGCACGCGCAAGCGCCCGCCGGTGATCGCGCCGGCGACCAGGAACGTGCCGCTCTCGATCCGGTCCGGCAGCACCTCGTGCTCGCAGCCGCCGAGCCGGTTCCTGCCTTCGATCACGATCGTGTCGGATCCTGCGCCGCTGACCGACGCTCCCATCGCGTTCAGGAAGCCCGCGAGGTCCACGACCTCGGGCTCGCGCGCGGCGTTCTCGATGATGGTGCGGCCCTCGGCGAGCGTCGCGGCCATCATCAGGTTCTCGGTGCCGGTGACGGTCACAGTCTCGAGCACGATGCGCGCGCCGCGCAATCGACCCGCTTTCGCGTGGATGTAGCCGCCCTCGATCTCGACCTCGGCGCCCATCGCCTCGAGGCCCGCGACGTGCAGGTTGACCGGGCGCGCGCCGATCGCGCAGCCGCCCGGCAGCGATACGCGGGCCTCGCCGTGGCGCGCGAGCAGCGGCCCGAGCACGAGGATGGAGGCGCGCATGGTCTTCACCATCTCGTAGGGCGCGACGGGCGTGGTGAGGCCGCGCGCGTTCACCTCGATGCGCATGCGCTCGCCGACCGTGACGGTGACGCCCATCTGGCCGAGCAGGCCGATCATCGTGGTGACGTCGTGCAGGTGCGGAACATTGCCGATCGTGACCGGCGCATCCGCGAGCAGGCCAGCGGCGAGGATCGGCAGCGCCGCGTTTTTCGCGCCCGAGGCGCGCACTTCGCCCGAGAGCCGGCGTCCGCCCGTGATCTGCAGCTTGTCCAAGTCCGGTTCCGGTTCAGGCCGCGCCGCGGCGCGACCATTCGGCCGGCGTCGCCGTGTCGAGCGACAGCGCGTGGATCTCGGCGCCGACCGCCGTCCCCAGGGCCCGGTATACCAGCTGGTGGCGCTGCATGGCGCGCTGGCCTTCGAACTGGGGCGCGATCACCAGCGCGGCGAAGTGCACGTTGTCGTCCGAACGCACCTCGACCCGGCGCCGATTTGGAATATCATTCCGCGTAGATGAATGACGCTGCCGAAACCCAGCGCCTGGTGGACCGGGGCCGCGAGGCGCTCCGCATCGAGGCGCAGGCGGTCGCCGCCCTGGTGGACCGTCTCGGCGCGGATTTCGCCGCCGCCTGCCGCCTGCTGCTCGCCTGCCGCGGCCGCGTCGTGGTCTCCGGCATGGGCAAGTCCGGCCACGTCGGCCGCAAGATCGCGGCGACGCTGGCCTCGACCGGCACGCCCTCCTTCTTCCTGCATCCGGCCGAGGCGAGTCACGGCGACCTCGGCATGCTCGCGCGCGGCGACGTCGTGCTCGCGATCTCCTACTCCGGCGAGACCACGGAATTCCTGACCATCCTGCCGATCATCAAGCGCATGGACCTGCCGCTGCTCGCGATGACCGGCAATGCGCAGTCGACGCTCGCGCGCGAGGCCGACGTGCACCTCGACGTCGGCGTGCCGGCAGAGGCCTGCCCGCTGAACCTCGCGCCGACCGCGAGCACGACCGCGACGCTCGCGATGGGCGACGCGCTGGCGGTCGCGCTGCTCGGCCAGCGCGGCTTCACCGAAACCGACTTCGCGCGCTCGCACCCGGGCGGCACGCTCGGGCGCCGCCTCTTGCTGCACGTCAGCGACGTGATGCGCACCGGCGACGAGCTGCCGAAGGTGCGACCGGACACGCCGCTGCCGGAGGGACTGCTCGAAATGTCGCGCAAGCGGCTCGGCATGACCGCGGTGGTGGACGCCGACGACCGCGTGCTCGGCATCTTCACCGACGGCGACCTGCGCCGCGCGCTCGACCGGCGCGTGGACATCCAGAAGTCGCGCATGGCGGACGTGATGACGAAAGGCGGCCGCTCGATCGGCCCGCAGGAACTGGCCGCCGAAGCGGTCGCGATGATGGAGAAGCACGCGATCAACGCGCTGCTCGTCGAGGACCCGCAGGGCCGGCTGATCGGCGCGCTCAATGTGCACGACCTGCTGCGCGCGGGCGTGATGTGAGTTCGCCGTCGGAGGTCCGGCTGGTGATCCTCGACGTGGACGGCGTGCTGACCGACGGCCGGCTCTGGTTCGGTCCCGAGGGCGAGACCCACAAGGTATTCGACGTGCGCGACGGACACGGCATCAAGCGCCTGCTGGCGGCCGGCATCGGCGTCGCGGTCATCTCCGGCCGGCGCTCGGAGGCGGTCGCGGTGCGCATGCGCGAGCTCGGCGTCAAGGACGTCGCCCAGGGCGTCGTGGACAAGGCGCAGGCGCTCGCCGAACTCCTGCGGCGCGAGCGCATCGAATCCGGGCATGTGGCCTGCCTGGTGGACGACACCCCGGACCTCGGCCTGATGGCCGCGGTCGGGCTGCCCGCAGCGGTCGCGGACGCGCACCCGGAAGTGCTGTCCGCGGCGCGGCACGTGACGCGCGCGCGCGGCGGGCGCGGCGCGGTGCGCGAATTCTGCGACTGGCTGCTCACCGCGCGGGAGCTCGCGCGGTGACGACGCGCCTCCTGCTGCTCGCCGCGCTCGCGGCGCTCGTCGCGGTACTCGTGCAGTGGCGCCTGCTCGGCCGCGAGCCGGAGGCACCCGCCGGGCAACCGGCGCGTCCGGGCTATTACCTGACCGGCGTGGACATCGAGGAGTACGGCAACGACGGCCGGTTGCGCATCGGGCTCCAGTCCGCGCGCGCGGACGAGGACGCGATGAGCGGCATCGTGCGCCTGTCCGACGTCGCGGTGAACTATCACGCCCCCACCGGCCAGTTCTGGGTACTGACCTCGAAGGAAGCGCGCGTGCCGCAGGGTCTGCACGTGGTCGAGTTCGAGGGCGAGGTGCTGCTCTCCGGCACGCCGGCGGGCCGGCGCGCCGCGGCGGCGGAAATGCGCACCGCGCGCATGCAGCTCGACACGGAGGCGGAAGTCGCCATGACGCGCGACGACGTCGAACTCGTGTTCGGGCGCCATCGCCTGCAGGCGCGCGGCATGCGAGCCGACCTCAAGGCCGGCAAGGTCCGGCTGGAGTCCGGGGTCCATGGCCTGTTCGCTCCCTGACGCGGCGGCGGCACTCGCGCTCGCGTTCGCCGCCCTGCCCGCGGCGGCGCAGGACCGCGGCCCGGAGCAGGATCGCAGCCAGCTCCCGATCAAGGTCGAGGCGCGCTCGTCCGATTTCGACTACCAGGCGAGCGTGCTGGTGTTCGACCAGATCACGATCGTGCAGGGCGACATCCGCATCACGGCAGAGCGTGCGCGCGCGAGCGGGCTCGACTTCGAGGACAGCAGCTGGGAGTTCAGCGGCACGGTGCGCATCGCGATGACCGACTCGAACCTCGCGAGCGACTCGGCCCGCGTGCGCTTCTCCGGCGGGCGCATCCAGAGCGCGACCGTGACCGGCTCGCCGGCCTCCTTCGAGCAGAAGCGCGATGCGCAGGTGGCGCAGGGGCGGGCTAACCGCATCGACTATGACCTCGGCCGCGGCACGGTCGAGCTTGCGGGCGACGCCTGGCTGACCGACGGGCGCAACGAGATCACGAGCACGACGCTCGTCTACAGCACGGCCAACCAGCGCGTGATCTCGCGCGAGCCCGTCACCTTCACGATCCAGCCGCGCGAATCCGAGGACGGCGCCAGGCCGCAACAGCAGCCGCCCGCCCCCGCCCCGAAACCCCGGGAATGAGCGTCCTCACCGCCACCGGGCTCGAGAAGAGTTACCGGAAACGCCAGGTCGTCAACTCGCTGTCGCTCTCGATCGAGAGCGGCGAGGTCGTCGGCCTCCTGGGCCCGAACGGCGCCGGCAAGACCACCGCCTTCTACATGATCGTGGGGCTCGTGCCCTGCGACGGCGGCCGCATCGAGCTCGACGGCGAGGACATCACGCACCTGCCGATGCACGCGCGCGCGCGGCGCGGGCTCGGCTACCTGCCGCAGGAGGCCTCGGTTTTCCGGCGCATGACGGTCGCCGAAAACGTCCTCGCGATCCTCGAGACGCGCGAGGGGCTCGACGAGACGCAGCGCGACGAGGCGCTCGAACGCCTGCTCGAGGAACTGCACGTCGCGCACCTGCGCGACCACCTCGGCATGAGTTTGTCGGGGGGCGAGCGGCGCCGCGTCGAGATCGCGCGCGCGCTTGCCGCGGATCCCGCCTTCATCCTGCTCGACGAGCCCTTCGCCGGCGTGGACCCGCTCTCCGTGCACGACATCCAGCGCATCGCCCGCCACCTCGCCGAACGCGGCATCGGCGTCCTGATCACGGACCATAACGTCCGGGAAACATTGGGAATTTGCGGACGGGCGTATATCGTCAACCAGGGCTCGGTGCTGGCCTCCGGAACTGCCGACGAAATCCTTGCCAATCCGGACGTGCGCAAGGTCTACTTGGGGCAGGATTTCCGGCTCTGACACGCGGCCCGCGCCGCCATTTTGCGAGGGCCCTCCCGCCGCATGATGAAACCCAGCCTGCAGTTACGGATCGGCCAGACGCTGACGATGACGCCGCAGCTGCAGCAGGCCATCCGGCTGCTGCAGTTGCCGACGATCGAACTCCAGGCGCAGGTCCAGCAGGCGCTCGAGAGCAACGTCATGCTCGAGGCCGAGGAGGAAGTCGAGCCGACCACGACGCTCGAGGCGCTCTCGGGAGAGCGGCGCGAAGACGCCGAGACGGGCGCCGAGACCGAAGACGAAGTCGTGGTCGAGATCGGCGAGGAATGGACCGAACCGAGTGCGGCCGAATCCGAGGCGCCCTGGACGCGCTCCGGCGACGGCGAATCGGAAGTCGCCGACGAGTCCGGCCGCACGCTCCAGGATCACCTCGGCTGGCAGCTCGAGCTCGCGCACCTGCCGCCCGAGCGGCTCACGATCGGTCGTGCGATCGTGGACGCCATCAACGACGACGGCTACCTGACCGAATCCGCGGAGGCGATCGCCGCCGCCGTCGCGCCCGACGTGCAGACCGACGCCGCGGGCGTCGAGGCCGTGCTGCGCATCATTCAGCAGTTCGACCCGGCCGGCATCGGCGCGCGCTCCGTCGGCGAATGCATCGAGCTGCAGCTCATGCAGCTCGATCCGGCGACACCCGGGCTCGCGGCGGCGCTCGCGCTCGCGCACCAGCACCTGGAACTCGTCGCCTCGCAGCAGTTCTCCCTGCTCCAGCGGCAGATGCATTGCAGCCACGAGGACCTCGACGTCGCGCTCGCGCTGGTGCGCAGCTGCCACCCGCGGCCGGGCGCGGCGTTCCAGGGCGGGCGCACCGAGTACGTCGTGCCCGACGTGTACGTGCGGCGCACGCCACAGGGCTGGTCGGTCGAGCTGAATGCGACCGCCTTGCCGCGCGTGCGCGTAAACGAATCCTACGCCGGCATGATCACGCGCGCACCGGACCACGCGGTGCTGCGCACCCAGCTCCAGGAGGCGCGCTGGCTGCTGCGCAGCCTCGAGATCCGCAATGACACCATGCTGCGCGTCGCGCGCTCGATCGTCGAGCGCCAGCACGCTTTCCTCGACCACGGCGACGAGGCGATGGAGCCGATGATCCTGAAGGACGTCGCCGAGGCGATCGCGATGCACGAGTCCACCATTTCGCGCGTGACCACCGGCAAGTACATGCACACGCCGCGCGGCGTTTACGAGTTCCGCTTCTTCTTCTCCAGCCACGTGCCTGCGGAGGACGGAACGGGTGTCTCGTCCACCGCGATCCGCGCCAAGATCAGGAAGCTCATCGCCCAGGAACCGCCCGGGCGGCCGCTGTCCGACCACCAGATCGCCGAAATGCTCTCCGGCGACGGCATCCCGGTCGCGCGCCGCACGGTCGCGAAATACCGCGAAGCATTGGGAATCCCGCCATCCAGCGAACGCAGGAGGAACAGCACATGCAGTTGACGCTGACCGGCCACCACATCGACGTCACCCCGGCACTGCGCGGTTACGTTGAGAAGAAGCTCGACCGGGTCGTGCGGCACTTCGATCACGTGATCGACGTGCACTGCGTATTGACCGTCGAGAAGCTCGAGCACAGGGCGGAGGCCACGTTGGGCGTCAGCGGCGCGGTGATACACGCAGATGCGATCGACGGCGACATGTATGCGGCAATCGACGCGCTGGCGGACAAACTGGACCGGCGGGTGCGAAAGCACAAGGAGAAGCTGACCGACCACCGGGCCTCCGAAGCCGCGCGCCTGCGCTCCATGTGAACCAAGGCCGCGCCGTGCACGTGGCCCCCACTCCCGCCTCATGATCCGCCTCATCGTCGTCAGCGGCCTGTCGGGCTCGGGCAAGAGCGTCGCGCTCAACGTGCTCGAGGATCTCGGCTGGTACTGCATCGACAACATTCCCGCGGGGCTGCTTCAGGCGGTGGTGCAGCATTCGGTGCAGACCGAGGAGCCGCTCTACCGGCGCCTCGCCTTGGGCCTTGACGCCCGCAACCGCCCGGCCGACCTCGCCGCCGTTCCCGCATTGCTCGGGGATCTCGAGCGCGGCGGACTGCGCTACGAGGTGCTGTACCTGCACGCCGATGACGAAGTGCTCCTGCGCCGCTATGCCGAGACTCACCGGCGTCACCCGCTCGCCGGCCCGGGCCGCACGCTCGCCGATGCGATCGCCGAGGAGCGGCGACTGCTGCACCCACTGGTGGACCGCTCCGACCTCGTGATCGACACCTCGCGCATGAGCGTGCACGAGTTGCGCGACCTGATCGGCAAGCGCGTCGAGCAGCGCGAACCCGGGCGGCTGTCGATCCTGTTCGAGTCCTTCGGCTTCAAGCACGGCGTACCGGGCGACGCCGACTTCGTGTTCGACACGCGCGCGCTGCCGAATCCCTACTGGGAGCCCGCGCTCAAGCCGCTCACCGGACGCGACGGGCCGGTGATCGCTTTCCTCGAAGCGAGCCCGGCCGTGCATCGCATGGCGGAGGACCTGGTGCGCTTCCTCGAGGCGCGCCTGCCGGAATACGAGAGCGCGAATCGCGGCTACCTCACGGTCGCGATCGGCTGCACCGGCGGCCAGCATCGTTCCGTGTACCTGGCCGAGCGCCTCGGCACGCATTTCCGGCCGCGCTACCCGAACGTCCTGGTGCGCCACAATGCGCTGCCGGGCTGAGCGGCGCGCGCAACTCGCTCAGCCGTCGAGCCCGAGAAACCTGACGATCTCCGCGCGGCGCGCCTCGGCGTCGTTTTCGCCGAGCCGGATCAGTTCGCGCGTGTAGCGCGCCTCGAACAGCAGGTAGGACAACAGCTTGCCCCCGCGGGTGCCGGTCGCGCCCAGGATGCGCAGGAAGGCGCGCAGCGTCGCCGGCGCCGCCATCCGGTGCGCGAGGGCGATCTGGCCAAGATCGCGCTGCGGCAGCACCACCAGCGTCTCGACATGCCGCAACCCGAAGGGCGCGCTGTCCTCGGTGACATGCGCCAGCAGCGCATTCACCCGCGTGAGCCGTTCGAGGTCCGATTGCATGCCCTCCATGAACAGCGTGTCCAGCATGAAGCCGAGCTGGTCCGCCAGATTGGGCTCGCGCACGTCCGCAGGTTGCTGCCGGTGCGGCTGACGCACGCCGATCACCAGGACGCGCTCGGCGCCCAGATGCAGCGCGGGCGCGAGCGGCGTGGCCTGGCGCATCGCGCCGTCGCCGTAGTGCTCGCCATCCATGGTAACCGCCGGGAACAGCAATGGAATCGCGGAGCTTGCCATCAAGTGCTCGAGCGAGAGCACGCTGGCAACGCCCCGGCGACCAGCGCGGTCCCAGGACCGGAATTCGCGCGAAGTCTGCACGAAGGTTACCGACTCGCCGGTCGTCATCGAGGTCGCGGTGACGGCGAGCGAGTCCGGACTGCCCGCCTCGATCGCGCGGCCGAACGCGGCAAAGTTCACGCTCTTCGCGAGCAGCGCGCGCAGCGGCGAATTGTCGAACAGCGCGCGCGGCATCGGCAGCAGGAAGCCCCCCGACAGCAGCGCGAACAGGAGATGCAGGCCGGAACGGATCATGTCAAGCGCGCCGGTACGGAATACCTGCTCGACGTGGAACTGCTCCCAGACCCCGACCAGGTCGGCCGCCGCCTGCTGCACGTTGCCCGCGCGCGCGGCGAGCACCGCGGCGTTGATCGCGCCCGCGGAAGTGCCGCAGATCACCGCGAACGGCAGCGCTGAGCCTGGCGGGCACCAGCCCGCGATCGCCTTCAGCACGCCGACCTGATACGCGGAACGGGCCCCGCCGCCGGGCAGCACCAGCGCGATCCGCGGCTGCCCGCCCGGAGCGGCACTGCGCGTCGTCATGCCCGGGAACCCTGGGTATCCATCGTGGTCATTTGCTTGCCGCCCGCGATACTATGCCATCCGCAACCACGGGAGTTCCCGCCATGACGCGCTTCCTGACCGCCGCCTGCGCCGCGTTCCTCGTCGCCGCATCCGCCTTTGCCGCCGATCCCCCCGCGCCCGGCGCCGCCGCGCCGGAGTTCCGGCTCCAGGACCAGACCGGCAAATGGCACGCGCTCAAGGACTACCGCGGCAAGTGGGTCGTGCTGTACTTTTACCCGAAGGACGACACGCCCGGCTGCACCACGCAGGCCTGCGAGTTCCGCGACAACATCTTCGCCTACCGCGACGTCGGCGCCGTGATCCTCGGCGTCAGCGTGGACGACGTCACTTCGCACAAGGCGTTTTCCGACAAGCACAGCCTGCCGTTCCCGATCCTGGCGGATGCGGACAAGTCAACCGCGACCTCCTACGGCACGCTCACGAAGTACCTCGGCATCCACGAGCTCGCACGCCGCGACACCTTCATCATCGATCCGAAGGGCCAAGTCGCGAAGCACTACATGAAGGTGGATCCCAAGGGCCACTCGGAAATCGTGCTCGCGGATCTCAAGCAGCTCGCGGCGCCGGCCGCGCCGCCGAAGGGCACGTGAGGAAAGAAATGGGGACAGGTACAATTTCCGCTGGCGCGGAAATCGATCTAGTCCCCCGCTTCACCGGTTCGGATCGCTACGTCGCGACCGGCGAGCTGATGCTCGCCGTCAACGCGGCGGTTACGCTCGGCCGGCCGCTGCTCGTCAAGGGCGAGCCCGGCACCGGTAAGACCCAGCTCGCGCAGGAAGTCGCCACAGCACTCGGCGCGCCGCTATTCGAGTGGCACGTCAAGTCCACCAGCAAAGCGCAGCAGGGCCTCTACGAGTACGACGCGGTCTCGCGCCTGCGCGACTCGCAGCTCGGCGATGCGCGCGTCGCCGACATCGGCCACTACATAGTGCCGGGTATGCTCGGGCGCGAATTCGAGAGCGAGTCGCAGGCCTTGATCCTGATAGACGAGATCTACAAGGCCGACATCGAGTTCCCGTACTACCTGCTGCGCGAGCTCGAC
>JBQTKF010000110.1:0-3864 GCA_052386355.1 Gammaproteobacteria bacterium | reverse complement strand
CACGGCAGCGGCGTCGGCGAGCTGATGGACTCGGTGCGGAAGGCGCACGCCGCGGCGATGCGCGAGATGCCGACCCCCGCTCTCACGCGCGTGCTCGAGGCGGCGATGGTGCAGCACCAGCCGCCGCTGGTGCGCGGCCGGCGGATCCGGCTGCGCTACGCGCACCAGGGCGGACGCAACCCGCCCGTCATCGTGGTGCACGGTTCACAGGCCGAGCGCACGCCCGAGGACTACCGGCGCTACCTCGCCAACTGCTTTCGCGAGGCTTTCCGCCTCGCCGGTACCCCGGTGCGCGTGGAATTCAGGAGCGAGGACAACCCGTTCGCCGGCAGACGGGACCGCCAGACGCCGCGCCAGCGGCGTTCGCGCGAGCGGCAATCGCGGGAGCGCCGGCGCTGAGCTATTCGCGACGCGTGACGCGGGCGCGCAGCCGCCCGCGAGCGAGCCGCAGCGCGAGCTCGGTGCCCGCAGGCGCCTGGCGCGCGTCAGTCACGACCGTCCCGTCCGCCGGGAGCGTCGCGATCGCATAGCCACGCGCGAGCGTCGCAAGCGGGCTCACGGCGTGGAGGCCGCGCGCCGCGGCATCGAGGCGCGCGGCGGCAAGCTCATGACGGTGACCCAGGGCGGGCAGCAGGCGGGCCACTCCATGGGCGAAGCGCCCGGCGAGGAAGGCGATGCGGGTCGCGGGCGAGCGCCCGGACAGCTCGGCGCGGACCCTCGCCAGGCGCTCGGCTCGCGCTGATGCGAGCCGGCGCATGGCGCCTGCCGCGCGCAGCTGCAACTCGTCGAGGCGCTGCGCGCGCTCGGCGAGCGCGCGGGCGGGATGCAGGGTCCCGAGCCGCCGTCCCGCCCGGGCGAGCACTTCCTGATGCTGGCCGAGCGCGCGCCGGGTGCCGGCGGCGAGGCGGCGTGCGGTCAGCGCGAACGAGGCGAGCCACGCCGCGGCGTCGGGAACCGCGAGCTCGGCGGCGGCGGAAGGCGTGGGTGCGCGCAGGTCGGCGACGAAGTCCGCGATCGTGAAGTCCACCTCGTGGCCGATTCCGCAGACGACGGGCAGCCGCGCCGCCGCGATCGCGCGAGCGAGCGACTCATCGTTGAATGCCCACAGGTCCTCGAGTGAACCGCCTCCGCGCACCAGCAGCAGCACGTCCACCTCGGCCCGCGCATCGGCCTCTGCGAGCATCGCGGCGATTTCGCGTGCGGCCCCGGCGCCCTGCACCGGGACCGGATAGACGGTCACCGGCACGATGGGGCAACGGCGCGCGAGCACCTGCAACACGTCGCGCAATGCCGCACCGGTCGCCGAGGTCAGGACGCCGACGCCGCGCGGGAACCGCGGCGGGGCGCGCTTTCGCGCCGGGTCGAACAGGCCTTCGGCCGCGAGCCGCTGCTTGAGCGCCTCGAAGCGCCGCCGCAGCTCGCCTTCGCCGGCCTCCTCGAGGTGGTCCACGACCAGCTGGAATTCCCCGCGCGCCTCGTACAGACCGACGCGCGCCCGCAGCAGCACCTGCTGGCCGTCACGCGGCGCCGCGCGCGCGTACTGGTTGCGCTGGCGGAACATCGCGCAGCGCACCTGGGCGTCCTCGTCCTTGAGCGTGAAGTACCAGTGGCCCGAGGCCGGGCGCGAGAGGTTCGACAGTTCGCCGGTGATCCAGAGCGAGGGCAGTCCCCCCTCCAGCAGGCCGCGCGCCTCCCGGTTCAGCCGGCTGACCGTATAGATGTCCCGCCCGCCGGGGTCGGCGGTCATGCCTGCCGTCATCCGCTCATGGTAATATGCGCCGCTTCCTCATATGCGCATCCTCCAGGAAGCACTCACCTTCGACGACGTTCTGCTGGTTCCGGCGTACTCGGAGGTGCTGCCGCGGGAAGTGGACCTGTCGACGAAGCTGACTCGCGGCATCCGGCTCAACCTGCCATTCGTCTCGGCCGCCATGGACACCGTGACCGAGGCGCGCCTCGCGATCGCGCTCGCCCAGGAAGGCGGCATCGGCGTCATCCACAAGAACATGACGGCCGGCGCCCAGGCGCGCGAGGTCGCCCGCGTCAAGAAGCACGAGAGCGGCGTGATCAAGGACCCGATCACGATCCGCCCGGATGCGACCATCCGCGAAGTCATCGCGCTGACCCGCGCCAGGGGCATCTCCGGGCTCCCGGTCACCGGCGACGACAACCTCGTGGTCGGAATCGTCACGCATCGCGACATCCGCTTCGAGGAGCAGCTCGACCTGCCCGTGTCGCGCGTCATGACCCCGCGCGAAAAGCTCGTGACCGTGCGCGAGAACACGCCGCGCGAGGAAGTGCTGCAACTGCTGCACCGGAATCGCATCGAGAAGGTGCTGGTGGTGGACGAGACCGGCCGGCTCAGGGGCATGATCACGGTGCGCGACATCCAGAAGTCGCGCGACTTCCCGCGCGCCTGCAAGGACGAGCACGGCCGGCTTCGGGTCGGCGCCGCTGTCGGCACCGCGCCCGAGACGCCGGAGCGCGTGGCGCAGCTGGCCGAGGCGGGGGCCGACGTCGTGATCGTCGACACCTCGCACGGGCATTCGCGCGGTGTGCTCTCGATGATATCGCGCATCAAGCAGACGCATCCGACTTTGCAGGTGGTGGGCGGCAACGTGGTCACCGCGGACGGCGCGCGCGCGCTGGTGGACTCGGGCGCCGACGGCGTCAAGGTCGGCATCGGTCCCGGCTCGATCTGCACCACGCGCATCGTGGCGGGCGTGGGCGTGCCGCAGGTGACAGCGGTCGCAACGGTCGCGCAGGCGCTTGCCGACACCGACGTGCCGCTGATCTCGGACGGCGGCATCCGCTATTCGGGCGACGCCGCCAAGGCGATCGCCGCCGGTGCGCACTCGATCATGATCGGCGGGTTGTTCGCCGGCACCGAGGAATCTCCGGGCGAAGTCGAGCTCTACCAGGGTGCGTCCTACAAGTCTTACCGCGGGATGGGGTCCCTTGGCGCGATGGCCCAGCCCCACGGCTCCAGCGACCGCTATTTCCAGGACACGATCGAGGAACTCGAGAAGCTGGTACCGGAAGGCGTGGAGGGCCGGGTGCCCTACAAGGGCAGCCTGGTCGCGATCGTGCACCAGCTCGCGGGCGGCATGCGCGCGGCGATGGGCTACACCGGCAGCCCCGACGTCGAATCCATGCGCCGGCGCTGCACCTTCGTGCGCATCACGAGTGCGGGCGTGCGTGAAAGCCACGTGCACGACGTCAGTATCACCAAAGAAGCGCCGAACTACCGGATCGGATGATGGCCGTGCCAGCCGGGGCGATGCCCGCCGACATCCATGCCCACCGCATCCTGGTCCTCGACTTCGGCGCGCAATACACGCAGCTGATCGCGCGCCGGGTGCGCGAGATCGGCGTCTACTGCGAAATCCTGCCCTGGGACGCGGAAGAGGCGGCGGTGCGCCGCTTCGGGGCGCGCGGGATCATCCTCTCGGGCGGTCCCGAATCGGTCACCGACGCGGCGCCGCCGCGCGCGCCCGATGCCGTATTCAGGCTCGGCGTGCCCGTGCTTGGCATCTGCTACGGCATGCAGACCATGGCCGCCCAGCTCGGCGGGCGCGTCGCGGCTTCCGCACACCGGGAATTCGGCTATGCCAAGGTGCGGCGCATGGCCGCCTCGCGCCTGCTCGATGGCATCGCCGACGAGGGCGCGGCGGATCCCGCCGTGCTCGACGTCTGGATGAGCCACGGCGACCGCGTCGAAGCGCTGCCGCCCGGCTTCACGGCGGTCGCGGCAACCGCAAATGCGCCGCTCGCGGCGATGGCGAACGAGGCGGCGCGCTTCTACGGCGTTCAGTTCCACCCGGAGGTCACGCACACGCGCTCGGGCACCGCCATCCTCGAGCG
>JBQTKF010000109.1:0-10749 GCA_052386355.1 Gammaproteobacteria bacterium | reverse complement strand
GCGGGCTGTCGGCGCTGGGCCGGGTCGCCGAGGCGCTCACGCGGCGCGGGCGCGCGCCTGTGGGCCTGTACTTGGGCGCGCCCACGCCCGACGCCATCGCGCTCGCCATCGCGGCCGAACTGCACGCCTGGATCGCACGCGACGACTGACCCGCCGCGCGCAGTCGGAATCCGACTTGTCATCCCACGAGGCCAGCAAGGCCCTTGAGGGACCGCTGTGAATACATCCCTGTACGCTTCGGGCGCGCCATCCCTGGCGCGCACGATCCCGAAAGGGCCTTGCTGGCCTCGCGGAATCGCAGGCGGGCGCTGGCTGCGCGCGGCGGGTCAGTAGTCGCGTGCGACCCGGAAGCCGAGATCGGACTGCCGGTGACCCGTCAGTTCGGCGCCGCGGGCGGGCGCGCGTGCATCGCGCGGCCGGCTGGCCCAGGAGCCGCCGCGCACGCCGCGCCGCTCGCAGCCGCCCTGCCAGATCCAGGCACGCGCATCCTCGGGCCGGCCAAGATAGCTCGCGGTGTAGCAGTCCATCACCCACTCGCGCGCATTGCCGATGATGTCGTGGACGCCAAAGGCATTCGGCTTGTACTGCGCAGCCGGTGCAAGCGTCGTTGCGCGGTCACTGCAACGTGCATTCGGCACCGGCAGCCGCAGCGCGTCGACCGCGGAGGCGTCGTACACGTTGGCGTGATCGCAGGCCAGCGACAGCGCCACGTCCTCGCGCGAGTCCGCCTCGCCCCAGTAACGCGGAAACGAGGTGCCGCCGCGCGCGACGTATTCCCATTCCGCCTCCGTCGGCAACCGGTAGCGCTTGCCGCCCTGCTGCGACAGCCATTCGGCATAAGCGCTCGCATCGTCCCAGGTGACGCAGACGACCGGCTCGTCGTCGCGAGGCGGCAGTGCGAATCCGGGATCTCGCCAGTTGCGTCCACGGTCCTCGACCCACTGGCCGCCGAGCCAGACGCGGCAGCCGGGCGCGGGGTCGCTGCCAGTCGCCTCGACATAGCGGCGGAACTCCGCGACCGTGACTTCGCGCTTCGAGACCAGGAATGGACGCGTGAAGGACATGGCGACCGCGGGCGACTCGCCGGTCGTGCGCTCGAGTTCGGGCGCATCGGGCGCGGATCCCATGCGGAACTGGCCGGGTGGAACCAGCGCGAGTTCCGGGCAGGCATCACAGTCGCGCTGGGGGGCCGGCGGCGCTGCGGCTGGTGCCTGCGCGAATGCGGGCGCGGCAGACGCCGCGAGCGCGGCAAGTGCGGCGAACGCCAGACCCGGAGCGCGCATCAGCGATCTTCCGCAGCGGCGGCGCGGCCTTCGAGCTCGAGCGCGACACGGAAGCCCGCGTCGTCCGCGCGCTCCTCGGCGGGAGCGCCCGCGCGGTGCGCGCTGCGAGTCGCATCGGGAGGCGTGAGCCAGCTACCGCCGCGCAGGATGCGCTCGCGGCAGCCGCCGAGCCATTCCCAGGCGCGCGCGTCGGTCGGCCTGCCGGCATAGCTGCCGGTCGCGCAGTCCTGCACCCATTCGCGCACGTTGCCGATCGTGTCGTGCAATCCGAAAGCGTTGGCGGGAAACTGGCCTGCCGGCGCCAGGTCGGCGAAGCCGTCGCGGCATCCGGCGGCCGGCCAGCCGAGCCGGTACTGCGCCTGTGCGGTCAGGTCATAGGTGTTCGCGTGCAGGCAGGCCTGGGCGGGCTCATCGCCCCAATGGCGCAGCGCCGGCGCGCCGGCGCGCGCGGCGTATTCCCATTCTGCCTCCGACGGCAGGCGGTAGCGTGCACCGCTCTCGCGCGCAAGCCATTGCACATAGGCCTGGGCGTCCGTGAAGGACACGCAGGCGACGGGATGGCCATCCAGCGCGACCGCGGGCGTCGCCGGGTCGCGCCAGCTGCGCCGCGCGTCGTCGTTGAAGCGCGACAGTGCCGGGTCCCAGGTCCGGCAGCCCGCCCGCGGCTCGTGACCGCTGTCGGCGATGAAGCGCCCGTATTGCGCGCGCGTCACTTCGTGCCGGCCGATCGCGAATGCGCGAGGGATGCGCACCACGGCCGCCTCCCGCTCGGCACCCGCGGCACCCGCCGCCGGCCGCGCGCCGGGCGTGCCCATCACGAACTGGCCCGCCGGCACCACGATCATCTCCGGGCAGGCGTCGCAACTGCGGAACGCGGTGCCGGCCGGCCGCTGCGGTTCTGCCGCCGGGAGCGTCGCCGGCGCCGCGATGAGCAGCGCCAGCAACGCAGCCGGTACCGGCCGCCGCATCAGGAGTCGGCCCTCACCGGGACGAAGATTTGCGCCTCGCCGCGCTGTATCAGCAGTGCAACCGTCGCGCCCGAGCGTTTCACCGCCTCACGGTACTCGGCGGCGGTTTCGACCTGTGCGCCATTGACCGCCAGCAGCACGTCTCCCGGCTGCACGCCGGCCTCCGCGGCGGCGCCGTCCGATCGCTCGATGAGCAGTCTTCCGCGCGTCTGCATGCGCAGGCGTTCGCTGCCGGTGAGCGGCCGCACCGCCAATCCGAGCCTGTCGCCCGCCTCCTCGCCGGGAATGGCGGTTTGCGCGATCCGGGGCTCGTCCTCGAGCTCGCCGACGCGTACCCGCAGCGTGCGCTCGGACCTGTTGCGCCAGACCGTGAGCGACGCTTGCGTGCCGGGCTTGATGCCGGCGATCACGGCGGGCAGTTCGCCCGAGCGTTCGATCGATCTTCCGTCCACCGCAAGAATGACGTCGCCAGCCATCACGCCCGCCTTGTCGGCCGGGCCACCGTCGTCGACCTCGGCCACCAGCGCACCGCGCGGTCGCGACAGCTTGAACGAGTCGGCCAGCGCCTGGTTCACGTCCTGGATGGTGACGCCGATCCGTCCGCGCTGCACGCGCCCATGGGCGATCAGCTGTTCCTTGACTTGCATCGCGACGTCGATCGGGATCGCAAACGAGATTCCCTGGTAGCCGCCGGTGCGGCTGTAGATCTGCGAATTGATGCCGACTACCTCGCCGCGCAGATTGAACAGCGGCCCGCCCGAATTGCCCGGATTGACCGCGACGTCGGTCTGGATGAACGGCGTGTAGGCGTCGCCCGACAGCGTGCGCGCGGTCGCGCTCACGATACCGGCCGTCACGGAATTGTCGAATCCGAACGGCGAGCCGATCGCGATCACCCATTCGCCCGGCTTCACTTCCTCGGGCTTGCCGACGCGCACGATCGGCAGGTTCCCGGCGTCGATCTTCAGCACCGCGACGTCGGTGCGCGCGTCCACGCCCACGACCCTGGCCCGGTACTCGCGCCGGTCGGTGGTGCGCACCGTCACCTCGCGCGCGCCCTCGACGACATGGGCGTTGGTCAGGATGTAGCCGTCGGCGCTGACGACGAATCCGGAGCCTTCCCCGCGCGCGGGCGGCATCTGCGCGCGCGGCGTCCCGAAACCGACGCGGCGGACGAATTCGTACACCGGATCGTCGGGCGACAACTCCGGGCCGCCCTCTGCCGCAGACTGGCGTCGCGTCACCGTCGAGACATTGACCACGGCGCGGCCGTAGGCATTCACCAGCGGCGTGAAATCCGGCAGCCCGCTGATCACCACGTCCGCTGCCGCCGCGGCGGGCGTCGCCGCCGCCTGTTGCGTCCCCGGTGAGGCCTGGCCGGACGGCGCCGGTGCCTCGGTGGAACAGCCCCACAGCAGTACGCAGGTCGCAAGCGGCAGGATCCAATGTATCGCCGTCCTCATGTCGTCTCCATCCATGCCATCGGATGCTGCGCTCTGACCGCGGCGGTACCTGCAAGTTGCAGTCATGCACATTAGTATTGCACCAAATGGCGTCCCGCATCCCCGCTGCCGCCGCGATCGCGGTGTTCGGCGCCCTGCCTGCACTCGCGGCCGACTTGCCCGCGGACGCGCGCGCGGCACTGGAACGGCAACGGGTGCCCGATGCCGGCGTCAGCATCGTGGTCCGTGACGTCGCCACCGGCGAGAGCCTGATCGAGTTCAACGCGGCCGAGCCGCGTCCGCCGGCTTCGACCATGAAGCTGCTGCCGACCTGGGCCGCGCTCGAAATGCTCGGCCCCGCCTACACCTGGAAGACCCGCATCTGGGCCGACTCGCAGGTCGCCCGCGGCATGCTCAAGGGCAACCTCTACCTGCAGGGCGGCGGCGACCCGTTCCTGACGATCGAGCGCTGGTGGCGGCTGGTCGGCGACCTGCGGCAGTCAGGCCTGCGCACGATCGAAGGCGACATCGTGGTGGACCAGACGCGCTACGTGGCAGCCAACGAGCGGCCGGAGGACTTCGACGGCCGCCCCTGGCGCACCTACAACGTGCTGCCGGACCCGATGCTGGTGAACTGGCAGTCCGCGGACTTCACGATCCGCCCTGCGGACGATGGCGCGGGCATCGAGGTCTCGGTACAGCCGTTTCCCGAGGGCCTGATCGTCGACATCCGCGTGGCGCTGATCGAAGGCCGCTGCGTCGGTCGGAATCGCCGCGTCGGCTACGCCATCGCAGCGACCGACCCGGCGCGCGTGGTCGTGACCGGGCGTCTCGCCAGGACTTGCCCGCCGCAGACCCAGCGGCTCGCGGTCATGGACCCGGCGCAATACGCCTCCGGCACCTTCGTCACGCTGTGGAGGCAGCAGGGCGGCACTTTCCAGGGTGGCTGGCTGCGCGCGCCAACGCCGCCGTCCGCGCGGCTCCTGCTCACGCACGAGTCGCATCCGCTGGCCGAGATCGTGCGCATCACCAACAAGTTCTCGAGCAACATGATGGCGCGCTCGCTGGTGCTCGCGATCGCGGCAGAGAAATACGGGCTGCCGGCCTCGACCGCCGCGGGCGAGGCCGCGATCCGCGAATGGCTCGGCAGCCGAGGACTCGATTTTCCCGAACTCGTGATCGGCAACGGTTCGGGCCTGTCGCGCGAATCCCGCGTCTCCGCCGACAGCATGGGCCGCATGCTGACCGGGGCCTGGAAGAGCCGCTTCGCGCCGGAGTTCCTGGCCTCGCTCGCGCTCGGCGGGCTCGATGGCACGCTCGAGAAGCGGTTCTCGCACCTGGCCGACCCGAGCCGGATCCGCATGAAGACGGGCACGTTGCGCGACGTCAGCACCATCGCGGGCTACGTGACCGGCGATTCGGGGCGCCACTACGCGGTAGTCGTGTTCGCGAACCACCAAGGCGTGCAGAACGGCGTCGGCGAGGCGATCCAGGCCGCCGTCATCGATTGGGTGCTTGAGCAGTAGCCAGGACCCCGCCGCTTCAGTCGCGGCCAAGGATTCGTTCAAGCCGGTCGCGGTAGCTGCGCGACAGCTTGAGCTCGTGGCCGCCATCCAGGGTCAGGAAATACTCGCCGATGGTGTGGGGCTTGAGCTTGCGGATGCGGCGGATATTGACGATCGTCGAACGGTGGATGCGCTGGAACGAGCTCGGGTCCAGGCGCTCCTCGAACTGCTTCATCGTGGCGCGCACCACATGGGTGCGTCCCTCCGCATGCACGCACATGTAGTCACCCGCCGCGTCCACCCACTCGATCGACGATACCGGCAGGCGAACGGTCTCGCGCCCGAGCCGGATCGGCAGGACCTCCGGGAAGCGCCGCGGCACGCCGTCGGCGCTTCTCGCGATCAGTTCCTCGGCATCGAGCTGGCCGGTGCCGGTCACGCTCGCGAGCAGCGACATCAGCTGCTCGCGGTGGCGCACCGAGCGGCGCTGCGCGACCTGGTCGCGCACGTGCGCCATCGTGCGCTCGAAGCGCTCGTCCACCAGCGGTTTCAGCAGGTAGTCGAGCGCGTGGGCCTCGAAGGCCTCGATCGCGTAGCGGTCGAACGCGGTCACGAAAACGACCATCGGCATGCTGGCCTGCGGGATGCGCCGCAGCACCTCGAAGCCGTCGACGCCCGGCATCTCGATATCGAGGAACATGAGGTCTGGCGCATGCGCCGCGACTGCCTCCACCGCCTCGCGGCCGTTGCCGCACTGCGCGATCACGGCGATGTCCGGGCAGGCGGCGAGCCGCAACTCGAGCCCGCGCCGCGCCAGCGGCTCGTCGTCGACGATGATCGCGCGGATACTCTTCGCCGTCGCGATCATGATTCCAGCGGCAGTCGCATCTCGACGCGCAGGCCGGGCGCGGCGTCCTGCACCTCGATGCGGTGCGCGTCCCCGTAAAGCGCCTTCAGGCGCTCGCGCGTGTTGCGCAGTCCTACGCCGCGGCCATTGGCACCGGTCGGCGCCGGTGGCAACCCGGGGCCGTCGTCGGCAACCGCGAGCCGCAGCTGCCCGTCCTCGATGCCGGCGATGACGGCGACCGAGCCGCCCTCCTCGCGCGGCGAGATCGCGTACTTCATCGCGTTCTCCACCAGCGGCTGCAGCAGGAGCGACGGCACCAGCGCGGACTCGGCGCGCTCGTCCACGTCGAACTCGAGCCGCAGGCGGTCGCCGAAGCGCAGCTTCTCGATGCCGAGGTAGAGATTGAGCGCGTCCAGCTCCTGCCGCAGCGTCACTTTCTTCATCGGGTCCTGGTCGAGCGTGTAGCGCAGGAATTCAGACAGCCGCGAGACCGCGAGATTCGCGGTGCGGTTCTGTCCGTCGAGCACCAATGTGGAGATCGCATTCAGCGTGTTGAACAGGAAGTGCGGATTCAGCTGGTAGCGCAACATCTTGAGCTGCGCCTCCTGCGCAAGCGCCGAGGCCCTGAGCGTCGCCTCGCGCTCGAGCTGCAGACGTTCGTAGAACTTGACGCCGTAGTAGAGCCCGCTCCAGCACAGCAGCAGCGCCATCGACGAGAGCGTGCCGACGAAGATCTCGAGCGGCTGCGGCGAGTGCCCCATCGCCCATTCCGGCTTCACGATCTCCATGTAGGCGGTGTTGATGATCGCGCGCCAGCCGAGCGCGACGACCCAGCACGCGCCCAGCGAACCCGCGAGGATTGCACCGGGGCCCGACGCCCACAGGCGCCGGTACAGCAGCCGAAGCGGCGCCGACAGCAGAAAGCCCGAGGCCGCCGCAATCGCGATCACCTGGACGTAGCCAGGCTCCTTGCCGTAGACCGCCGAGCCGACGAATTGCGCGAGCCCGTAGGCCGACCATCCGAGCGTGTGCAGCGCCCAGAACAGCAGGTTGCGGTTCCCCCGCAGGAACTCGACATTCATCCGCTCACCTTAGTCAGCGATCGCGGCCGGGTGCAACGGCCTGGCTTGCGCCGCGCACGCCCGGTCGCAGCGCAGTGCGGCTCAGGCGTACTGGCGGGCCGCCAGGGCCAGCTCTTGAGCGACGCGTTCGCGGAGCCCTGGCGGTGCGAGAACCTCCACCCCGGCGCCATGGCGGAGCAGGTCCATGACCAGTTCCGGTTCGCCGCTGTAGGGAACCTCCAGCCGGTAGCTGCCGTCGGCCTCGATGCGGCCGACCTGGCGCGAATGCCAGGCCTCGTCCGCCACCCAGCGCGCGGCCTCGGGCGTGAAGCGCAGTACAGCGGTCTCGGTCTTCGCGCCCGCGAAGATGCCATAGCCCGCGCCCAGCACGCCGTCGAGATCGGCGTCCGCGACCGCGCGTGCGGCCTCGCCGCGCACCGTGGCGGCGCGGATCGCGTCCACCGAGAACACGCGCAGGTCGCGGCGCAGGTGGCACCAGGCGTCGAGATACCAGTTGCAGCGATAGTGCACGAGGCGCTGCGGGGACACGGTCCGCTCGGTCACGCCGCCATCGCCGCGCCGGAGGTGACGGATCCACACGCGCCGGCGGCCGAGCAGCCCGAGCGAAACCGCTTCGAACACTTCGCGGTTCACGCGTCGCGTGCCGGGCCCGATCACGCGGATGCGGCTTCGGATCTCGCGATGGCCGCGGTCGCCGCGCTCGAGGAGCGCCGCAAGCCTCGCGCGCAGCGGCTCGAGCTGCCGACCGAGCAGCCCGGGCGACAGGCTCCCGAGCAGGTGCTCGATCTCGAGCAGCGCGTAGATCTCGGCGGGACTGAACCAGACGCCGGGCAGTTCCGCGGCCTCGGCCTGCGGGTCGAGCACGTAGGCCTGTTTCGCCCGCGACCAGACGATCGGCATGTTGAGCCGGTCGCGCAGGTACTCGATGTCGCGCTTGAAGGTCGCGTGCGAGACCTCGAGGTCCTCCTCGACCTCGCGGCGCGTCAGCGCGCCCTTCTCGACGAGCCGGCGCCGGATGCGGTAGAAGCGCTCGGTGCGGTCCACGCGTCAGCGGGCGGGGACGACCCGGAGCAGGCGGCCCGCGTCCTCGTCGGTCAGCAGGTAGAGCGCGCCGTCCGGCCCTTCGCGCACGTCGCGCACGCGCTCGCCGATTGCGATCCGCTCCTCGGCGCGGACGGCGCCGTCGGCCGAGACCTCGAGGCGCACCAGCTGCTTCGCGGCGAGCGCGCCCATGAACAGCTGGCCCTTCCACTGCGGGTAGCCGCGGCCGTCGTGGAACGCCAGGCCCGACGGCGCGATCGACGGCACCCAGTAGTGCACCGGCTGCTCGAGGCCGGGTTTGGCCGCACCCTCGCCGATCGCCGGCCCGCTGTATTCGCGTCCGTAGGTGATCACGGGCCAGCCGTAGTTGAGCCCCGCGCGCGTAATGTTGATCTCGTCGCCGCCGCGCGGTCCGTGCTCCTGCGTCCACAGCTCGCCGGTCTCCGGATGCAGGACCGCGCCCTGGATGTTGCGGTGGCCCAGCGACCAGATTTCCGGGCGTGCACCCGCGCGGCCCACGAACGGGTTGTCTGCCGGGATACTGCCGTCGGTGTTGATCCGCACCACCTTGCCGATCAGCGTGGAAAGGTCCTGCACCGCCTCGCGCAGCTTGTTGCGGTCGCCCTGCGTCACGTAGAGCGTCCCGTCCCTGGCGAACACGAGTCGCGAGCCGAAGTGATGGCCGCTCGCGAACTTCGGCTGCTGGCGGTAGATGACATTCACTTCCTTGAGCGCCATGCCATCGAGCCGCGCGCGCGCAACCGCGGTGCCATTCTCCTCCCCGGTGCCGCGCTCGGCGTAGGAGAGGTAGATCGTCTTGTTCTCCGCGAACCGCGGATCGAGCGCCACGTCGAGCAGTCCGCCCTGGTTGATCGCGTGCACGGCGGGCACGCCCGTGAGCGGTTCCGACAGCTTTCCGTCCGGCGCCACGTAGCGCAGCCGGCCCGGGCGCTCGGTGACCAGCATGCCCCCGCCCGGCAGGAACGCGAGTCCCCAGGGATGCTCGAGTCCGGTCGCGACCGCCGTGACCTCGACCCTGGTCGCGCCGCTCGGCTGGACGTGTCCCGGTTCCTGGCAGGCGGCGCTGCCCGCCAGCAGCGCGCACACCAGCAATCCGCGTGAGATCCGCCTCGCAAGAGTCATGTCGTCACCATGATCCGTCCGTCCTTGATTTTGACTGGATAAGTGCGCAGCGTCTTCTCGCCCCGCACCGCGTTCAGGAGCTGGATGCCGGGCGGGAAGTTCGCCCATTCGACGACGCTGCCTGTCGCGATGTCGAAGCGCGCGCGGTGCAACGGGCAGCGCACCTGGCAGCCGTCCACGATCTCGCCGCGTGCCAGCGGCCCGAAGGTATGCGTGCATTGCGCCTGCGTCGCGTAGAAGCCGCCCTGCAGATGATAGACGACGACCCGCACGCCGCCGGCGCTGAATGCCTTCATGGCGCCGACGGGCAGGTCCTCCGCGCGCCCGACCGCGTGCTGTCCCATCTCAGCCCGCCGCGACGCGCGTGATGATGTAGCCGCCGGACTTCGCGTCGAACTCGAGCTCGATCAACTTGCGGTCGCGCGCTTCCTCGAGCAGGTTTCCGAAGGTCCTGAAGCCGTGATAGCTCTCGTTGAAGCCGGGCTTGCGGCGCTTGATCGCCTGCTTGACCATCGAGCCCCAGACTTTTTCCTCGGCATCGCGCTCGGCGAACAGGTCCTCGGCGGTTTCCATCATCAGGTCGATGCCCTCCTGCCGCCGGTCATCGGGCGAAGCCGCCGACTTCAACTCCGTCTTCTCCGCCTTCGGGCGGCGCGCGCGCCGCGCGCGGGCCTCGCCGCGCACCAGGTCGTCGTAGTAGATGAATTCGTCACAGCCGCTGATCAGCAGGTCCGAGGTCGAGTCCTTGACGCCGCAACCGACCACGATCTTGTTGTTCTCCCGGAGCTTCGCGACCAGCGGCGAGAAGTCCGAGTCGCCGCTGATGACCACGAACGTGTCCACGTGCGACTTGGTGTAACACAGGTCGAGCGCGTCCACCACCATGCGGATGTCGGCCGAATTCTTGCCGGACTGGCGCACGTGCGGGATCTCGATCAGCTCGAAGGCCGCCTCGTGCATGGCGCGCTTGAACTCGTGGTATCGCTCCCAGTTGCAATAGGCCTTCTTGACGACGATGTTGCCCTTCAGCAGCAGCCGCTCGAGTACTTTTCGGATGTCAAAAACAGGAATCTTCGCGTCGCGCACCCCGAGGGCGACGTTCTCGAAGTCGCAGAACACCGCCATGATCCGCGTGCCGGGACGGTCCGCCGCGTTCATTCTTCGCCCGCTTGCGGCCTCCAGGCCGTGGCCAGTTCCTGCTGCTTGCGCGGCGGCACCGGGTCGTAGTGGGACAGCTGCAGCGTGAAGCTGCCCTCGCCGCCCGTCAGCGCCTTCAGCGGTTTGTGGTTGTCGGACACCGGGGCTTGCGGATGGTCGGCGGATACCACGAGGCGCCCGCGGGCGCGCGCCTCGTTGCCGTCGATGCGCGCCCGGCGCGTCGCGAGATCGGCGGTGATGTCTCCCATCACGGTGCCCGGCGCATTGATTTCGACGTGCA
>JBQTKF010000108.1:0-26200 GCA_052386355.1 Gammaproteobacteria bacterium | reverse complement strand
GACGCCTATCTCGCCGCGCGCGTGGATGACCTGCGCGACCTCGAGTGGCAGCTCCTGGAGTTGCTCGGCGGCAGGCCGGCAAGGCGCGTCGTGTCGCCGCCGGAGCGTGCGATCGTCATTGCGCGCGACCTGCTGCCGTCGCAACTGCTGGCACTCGATGCCTCCCGCCTCGGCGGCATCTGCACCGTCAGCGCCGCGGCGACCTCGCACGTCGCGATCCTCGCGCAATCCATGGAGCTGCCGATGCTGGTCGGCGTGGATGCCGGCCTGCTCGCCGTCCCGCGCGGCACCCTCCTCCTGCTCGATGCCGATGCCGGCATCGTCAAGCGCGCGCCCGCCGCCAGCGAGCTCGCGCAGGCCGAGGCGCGCATCGTCGCGCGCCGCGCCCGGCGCGCGCGCCTGCGCGCGGCGGCGCAGGAGCCCCGACGTACCGCGGACGGCGCCCGCGTCGAGGTGTTCGCGAACATCGCCTCGGTCGCCGAGGCCCGGGCCGCCGTCGAAGCGGGAGCCGAGGGCTGCGGGCACCTGCGCACGGAGTAACTGTTCCTCGACCGCGCCGACGCCCCGGGCCCCGAGGAACAGACTGCCCGCTACCAGGCGATCGTGGATGTCTTTGGCAGCCGCCCGGTCGTGATCCGCACGCTGGATGCCGGCGGAGACAAGGCGATGCCCTTCCTGCCGCTGCCGCCCGAGGAGAATCCCGCGCTCGGCCTGCGCGGCATCCGCGCCGGCCTCTGGCGCCCGGATCTGCTGCGGGCGCAGCTCGCGGCGATTCTCGCGGTCCGGCCAGCCGGCCTTTGCTGCATCCTGCTGCCGATGGTGAACGATGCCGCCGAAATTGCCGCAGTCCGCAGCCTGCTCGCGGAGATCAGGGGCGGTGTGGAGGCGCCGCTCGGCATCATGATCGAAACGCCCGCCGCCGCCGTCGCCTCGTCGCTGCTGGCGCGGCATGCCGGATTCCTGTCGATCGGCACCAATGACCTTGCCCAGTACACGCTGGCGACCGACCGCACCCATCCGCTGCTCGCGGCGCGGCTCGATGCCCTGCACCCGTCGGTGCTGCGGCTCATGGGGCTGGCCTGCGAGGCCGCGCGCTCGGCCGGTCGGCGGGTATCGGTCTGCGGCGGGCTCGCCTCCGAGCCGGAGGCGGTGCCGCTCCTGCTCGGACTCGGTGTAAGCACGCTGTCGGCGACGCCGGCGGCCATCCCGGCGGTCAAGGATGCGGTGCGACGCGCCACGATCGCGCGCTGCCGCGAACTCGCCGCGCGCGCCCTCGAACTCGGCTCCGCGGCGGCGGTGCGGGAGGCGCTTGCGCCATGAAGCCCTGGTTCTCCGGAATGCAGCAATGGGGCCGCGCGCTGATGCTGCCGATCGCGGTGCTGCCGGTCGCCGGCCTCCTGCTGCGGCTGGGCCAGCCGGACCTGCTCGATATTCCCGCGGTGGCGGCGGCGGGCGATGCGATTTTTTCGAACCTGGGGCTGCTGTTCGCGATCGGCATTGCGGTCGGTCTCGCGCGCGAAAACCACGGCGCGGCCGGGCTTGCGGCGGTCGTGTGCTACTTCGTCTCGACGCGTGGCGCGGAAGTCATCGCCGCCGCCGCCGCAGGCAGCATGACCAAGCTCTCGGTGCCGGCCGGCCTGATTGCGGGCTTCCTTTCCGGGTGGCTCTACAACCGCTATTCGGACATTCGCCTGCCGAGCTGGCTCGCTTTTTTCGGCGGGCGGCGCTTCGTGCCGATCGCGGCGGGCGGCGCGGGACTCGTGCTCGCCGCCGGCTTCGGTTACGGCTGGCCCGAGCTCGAGCGCGGCATGGATGCGATGAGCCGCGCGATCCTCGGCTCCGGTGAAATCGGGCTTTTCGTCTACGGCGCGCTGAACCGCTTCCTGATCATCACCGGGCTGCACCATGTGCTGAACAACCTGGCGTGGTTCCTGGTCGGCGACTACGGCGGCGTGACCGGCGACCTGCGGCGCTTTTTCGCGGGTGACCCGGGCGCGGGCGTGTTCATGTCCGGCTTCTTCCCGGTGATGATGTTCGGACTGCCGGCCGCCTGCCTCGCGATGTACCACGCCGCGCCTGCCGGACGGCGGCGCGCGGCCGCGGGGCTCCTGCTGTCGATGGCGCTGACTTCCTTCCTGACCGGCGTGACCGAGCCGATCGAGTTCACGTTCGTGTTCCTGGCGCCCGCGCTCTTCGCGCTGCACGCGGTGCTCACCGGCCCCGCGATGGTGCTGATGGACGTGCTCGGCGTGCGCCTCGGATTCGGTTTCTCGGCGGGCCTGTTCGACTACCTGCTGAACTACGGCAAGGCCACGCAGCCGCTGCTGATGCTGCCGGTCGGCGCGCTCTACTTCGCGATCTACTACTTCGCATTCCGCTGGGTGATCCGTCGCTTCAAGCTCGCGACACCCGGCCGCGAGCCCGACGAATCCGCACCGGCGCCGGCCGCCGCGGATCCCGACGCCGGCAGTGCGGCCGCCTGGATCGCGGCGCTCGGCGGCACCGGCAACGTGCGCGAGGTGGATGCGTGCATGACGCGGCTCCGGGTCACGGTCGCCGACGCAGCGCGCGTCGACGAGGCGGCACTCAGGTCGCTGGGCGCGCGCGGCATCGTGCGCCTGGGCGCGGATGCCTTGCAGGTCGTGGTCGGTCCGGTCGCCGATCAGCTGGCCGCCGGCGTGCGGCGCGGCCTGAAGGCGGGCCCGTGTGCCAGCGAGGCGGCGGATGCGGCGCGGCTACTCGCCGCGCTCGGCGGGGCCCGCAACCTGCGCGAAGTCCGGGCGGCGTCCACGCGCGTATTGGTCTCGGTCGCCGACGACGCGGCGGTCGACGGCAGCGCGCTCGACGCCGCGGCGCCGCGCGGCATCGCGCGCCCCGCGCCCGGTCGCGTGCACATCCTCGCGGGACCTGCGGCCGCAGCCGTCAGTGACGCCTTGTTAAAGTCGATCGCGCGCTAGCGCGCCGCGAACCACTGCGGCAGCCACAGGCTCATCTGCGGGAACGCCGTGATCAGCGCCACGCCGATCGCAAGCACGATCAACATCGGCACCGTGGCCCAGGCGACCGACAGCATCGGCCGGTCGAAGCGCAGCGCCGACATCAGCAGGTTGAGCCCGATCGGCGGCATCAGGTAGCCGAGCTCGAGACTCGCCAGCATGATCACGCCGAGGTGCACCGGGTGCACGTCGAAGGCCATGGCCACCGGCACCACGAGCGGCGCGACCACGATGATGGCCGAAAAGATCTCGATCACGCAGCCGAGCACCACCATCACGAGATTCAGCAGCAGCAGGAACAGCGCGCGCGAGTCGATGGCCGCATCCAGCCATTCCGCCAGCCGGTCCGGTACGTGTTCGGTCACCAGCAGGTTGGTGAGTCCCATCGCGGTGCCGAGGATCAGCAGCACGCCGCCGACCAGCAGCCCGCATTCGCACACGACATCCACGAGCTTCGCGCCCTTCGGCAGGTCGCGGTTGATGAACGCCGCGACCGCGATCGCATAGGCCGCGGTCAGCGCCGCGGCGGGCACCGGCAGCACGAAGCCGCCGAAGATCAGCACCAGCGGCACCACCGGCAGCAGCAGGTCCCACTTCGCGCGCCAGGTCGTGACGGCTGCGCGCCGCCAGCTGAAGCGCGGGCGCCACTGTCGGCGCGGTGAAATCGCGATGCCCCAGGCGCAGGCGAGCACGACCATCAGCACGCCCGGCAGCGCGCCGCCCAGGAACATCTCCTCGATCGTCACCTGCGCCACGATCGAATAGAGGATCAGCGGCAGGCAGGGCGCGAACAGCACGCCGAGCGAACCGGCCCCGGTCACGAGCCCGAGGGCCGCGCGCGATTCATAGCGCGAATGCATCAGGATCGGCATCAGGAGCCCGCCGAGCGCCAGGATCGTGATGCCGGAGCCGCCCGTGAAAGCGGTGAAGAATGCGCAGGCGAACACCGTCACGACCGCGGGGCCGCCGCGCAGGGATCCGGTCCAGGCCTGCAGCAGGCGCACCAGCCGTCGTGCGGCGCCGGTCGCGGTGACGATGTAGCCGGCCAGCGTGAACAGCGGCAGCGTCGCGAGCAGCGGGTTCGTGACCTGGTCGTAATGGTCGAGCGGAATCGAGGCGATCGGGTCCCCGACGCTGACGAAATAGACGAGCGCGATGCCTGCGAGTCCCACGAACAGCGGCGCACCGCACAGGATGGCGGCGCCGAGCAGCACCAGGAGCGGCATCCGGATGCCCTCGATGCCGCCGTCGAGTCCCGACACCGCCCAGGCGACCCCGATCGCGAGCGCGAGCACGACGCCCCGTGCCGGCCAGCCGGCGGCTGCATGGCGCGCGAGGCGCAGCGTGATGACGGCGAATCCGGCGGGCATCGCCGCCTGCAGCGCGATGCGCGGCACGCCGAAAGCGAGCGCGGAAGACACGTGCGCCTCCTCGCGCACGAACTGCCAGGCCGCGAGCGTCAGGAGCGCAGCGACCGTCGTCGCGACCAGCCCCGCGAACAGGTCGACCCAGGGCCGCCAAGCCGCGGGCAGGGCCTGCACCACGGTCCCCATCGCCAGCAGGCGGTTTTCGCGAGCCGCGACCATGCCGCCCAGCATCCCGATCAGGAGCGTCAGGTGCCGGTTGAGTTCGTCGGCACCGACGAACGCGGTGCTCGCGCTCGCGACGCCGAGCACGACGAGCGCGGCGAGCGCCGCGGCGAGCAGGATGTTTTCGGCCCGGTGGACCAGCCCGCTCACTGCGCGGCTGCGCCGGCCCTGAGCGTCGCGACGGTGACGTCGAACATCGTCTCGGGCACCAGCGCGCCGCGGATACGCGGGTACATGCGCGCGACCTCGGTGCGGAACTCCCGCTCCGCATCCGGCGCGAGCGCCACGATCTTGAGCCCGTGCTTGTCCTTCATCGCCTGCACCGCCGCCTCGTCCTCGGCGCGGGCGGCGCGGCGCATCTCGACGCCGGCGCGCTCTGAGGTCTCGCGCAACCAGGCCTGGGTCGCGGGCTCAAGCCCGCGCCAGGCCTTGTCGGTCACGACGAGCGCCCCGGTGATCGGCGCCCAGTTGAGGTCCAGCATGTAGGGCGCATAGGTCGCGATCTGGCTGAAGTTGGCGAGGAAGGCCGGCACCGGCAGCGCGTCGATCATGCCGTTCCTGAGCCCGAGCAGGATCTGGTCCGGCTCCAGCACGACCGGCGTGTAGTACGACTTCATCATCTCGATGCTGTCGGGGTCGCCGGAACTCGCGTACACGCGCATCGGCTTGAGGTCCTTCAGCGACCGGATCGGCGACTTCGAGAAGTAGCGCACCCAGCCGGCATCGGCCCAGAACATGGCGACGTAGCCCGCCGCTTTCAGCCGCCGCTCGAGCTCGGGACGCAGCTTCTCGCGCACGCGGTCCACGTCCTCCCAGTCCCTGAACATCAACGGCATGAACTGCAGCGCGGTCACCGAGCGCTCGAGCTGGCCGAGGCCCACCGAGGTCAGCATCGCGCCCTGGATCTGGCCGACGCGCATGCGCCGCACGATCTGCAGTTCGCCGCCCTGCGTGCCCGGGTAGATGTTCATCGAGACGCCGCCGGGTCCGCGCGTCCACTCCGCGGACAGCGTCTGCAGGCGCTTGTGGAACGAGGAGCCGGCCGGCGCCACGGTCGCGATCCGAAGTTCATTGCGGACCGCGGCCCTCGCCGCCGGCAGCGCGCCCGCGAGCGCGGCGGCAAGCAGGGACTGCAGGGCGTTCCTTCGCGTCAGGTTCATGGACTCGGCTCCTCCGCCTCGGCTTCGTCCGGCAACGGCGGCAGTATCCAGTGACCGGCGTTCGCGAGCAGCCAGGCCGCCCGACGCTGCATCACCGTGTTGGCGAGGCGGATCGCGGGCTCCGCATCGGGGTCGATCGCGAGCGCCGCGCGCAGCGACTGCTCGAAACATTCGCGGTCCTCGCGCGGCAGGCACCAGGACTCGGCCCAGGACAGGTGCGGGCCGGCTGCTCTCCCCTGCGTGAGTTCGATCGCGCGCTCGAAGTGCCGGCGCGCGATGGCCTCGCGCTCGCCCTCGACGTCCGGACGCACCATCGAGTAGGCCACCAGGAAGGCATGCACGGCGCCGCGGTCCCAATCGGCGTCCACGGCCAGCGCGCGGTCGATCAGTGCGGACACCAGGGGCAGCTCGGCGACGAGCGCGGGGTCGTCCTTGCCGAGCGCGATGGCCGCGGCCCAGGACGCGGCGCCCCAGTAGAGCAAGTCCACCTCGGGCGCGGTTGCGCGCAGGGCGGCGGCTGCCGGGGCACTGTGCAACTCCGCGCTGAACCCGGGCAGCGCCACGTCGAGCCCGCGCAGGCAATAGTCGCGTGCCCGCAGATAGAGGCGGCGCGCCCGGTTCCAGGACTCCCAGGCCCGCTCGGTGTCCTCGAGCGCGAGCACATCGCCCTCCTGCTGCACGAAGCCCCAGCCGTACTGGGTGAACCCGGCGCAGGCCGCGGCGAGCAGGCCCCGATGTTCCGGCGTCGAGGCGAGCACGCTTTCCATCAGCTTGAGGCTGAAGGGAAGCGCGGCTTCGATCAGTTCCGCATCGTCATCCGAGGCAAAGGTGGTGCCGGAGGCGGCCAGCGTGTCCGCGACCTTGTTGGCGGCGAAGCGCTCGATCGAGCAACCCGAGGCGAGCACGAGCAACGCGGGCACGGCGATGCCGGCGAGGAATCCCGGTGCAACGCTCATGGACAATGGGACCCCCGATGTCGACTGGGAGGGAACCGATCGGCTGGGGCCCGCGGATCATATCACGGCCCATGATTCACGAATTCCGCAAGGGATTCAAGGAATTGCGGGAATGCGTCCAGGCTGTTGTGGGTCGCGCCGGCAACCACCACGAGCGTCGTCTGCGACGGCGGGAAGGCCTCGAGCAAAGCCCGCGACCGGCGCGTCGGGATGACTTCGTCGTCCTCCGCCACGACAACGAAGACCGGCGCGCGTACCGCAGCCGCCTTCGCCGCCGAATCGAAACGGTCGAGCATCAGCCATGCCACGGGCAGCCAAGGATAGTGCTCGCGCGCGACCGCGACCAGGCTGTCGTAGGGCGACACCAGCGCGAGCCGCTCCACCTCGCGCTCGCTCGCGAGGTGCACGGCCACGCCGCTACCGAGGCTGCGGCCGAGGACCGAGATCTCCGCATGGGCCTCCCGCACCCCGTCATACACCGCGAGCGAGTCCGCCAGCAGCGCCTGTTCCGAGGGTCGCCCGCTGCTGCCGCCGTAGCCACGGTAATTGACGAGGTACAGCGAATGCTGCGGGAAGGCGGCGGCGAACGACGGCAGGTTGAGTGACACGTCCTCGGCGTTGCCGCCGAAATAGACCAGCGCGCGCGGCCCCGGACGCCGCAGCACCCAGACCTTGAGGCTTTCTTCGCCGGTCCTGAACCGGATCGATTCGATGCCAGGCCGTCGGGCCTCGGGCACGGAAAAGTAGATCTGCGATCGCTGCACCGCGAACAGCAGCAGGCACAGCAGCAGGTAGGCGCCGGCCGCGTAACCGACGAGCCACAGCAGGTTTCGCATGCGGCGCCTCAGGCACCGTCGTGCAGCTCGACGACGGCCTCGATCTCGACTGCGATGTTCGAGGGCAGCGACTGCATGCCGACCGCAGCGCGCGCACCCTTGCCGCCCTCGCCGAAAGCGATGACCATAAGGTCGGAGAAGCCGTTCATGACCCTCGGGTGGTCCCTGAAGTCCTCGGTGGACTGCACCATGCCGAGAATCCGCACGAAGTGCTTGACCTTCGCCAGTTCGCCGACCGCCGACTTGATCGTGGCCAGCATGCACAGCCCGACCTTCTCCGCCGACTTCACGCCCTGCTCGAGCGTCAGGTCGCCGCCGACCTTGCCGGTCGTGAATGGCTGGCCGCATTCGCCGTGGCCCGAGAGGAACAGCAGGTTGCCCGTGCGCACGAAGGTCACGTAAGTCGCGACCGGCTTCGGCGGCGCGGGCAACTCGTAGCCGGCGGCGGCGAGCCGCTCCTCGGGTGTCTGGGCAATCGCCGGTGTCGTCGCCATGATCATGAGTACCAATGCCAGCCGGTGCATCGCGTTCCCCTCCATGTTGCCGCGAGACTACGCGGGCCGCCAGCCCGCCGCCAGCGCCGAACCGGCGGCCGCGCACGGAGTCTAGAATGAGGGCATGAACCGCTGGAGCCTGATCCTCGCGATCGTCGCCGCGACCGGTGCGGCATTCAGCGTCGTCATCCATGGCGAGCTCCGGGACGAGCGTGCACGAAGCGCGCTGTTGCAGGCCGAGCTGGATCAGTTGCGGGAGGTTCGGGCGTCTGACGCAGCGGAGCCCGCCGTCGACTTCGGGGCGGAGACCGTCGCCGCCGGGCCGCAAGCGGATACTGCAATGCCGACGGCGCACGGCAGCCAGCAGGACGACGGCGGACGCCGGCAACGGTGGCTGGAGACGGAGCGCGTGCGGCTCGCCGACCCGGAGTACCGCGCGGCATGGATCGCGCAGCAACGGCAGATGATCGAACGCCGGTACCCGCAACTGGCCGCTGACCTCAAGCTGTCGCCCGAGCAGGCGGACCGGCTGCTCGAATTGCTCGCGACGCAGATGCTGGAGGGTCAGCAGCTGTCGATGGAAGTGCAGGCCCGGCTCGTATCCCCCGACGGCTCGCCCACCGCCGACATGGTGCGCGAACGGGAACGCCTGACTGCGGCCCGCCAGCAGGAGTTCGAACAGACGCGCGAGGCGCTGCTCGGCGCCGACAAGTACAAGGAATGGCGGGACTACCAGAACAGCCGCGAGGCGCGCGCCCAGATGCGCGAGTTGCGCGGCCGGCTTGCAAGCGGCGGCTCACCGCTCGGGGACGGACAGTTCGACCAGCTGGTGTCGATGATCACGGCCGAGCAACAGCGCTACCAGGAGGAATTGCAGCGCGCGCAGACGACGTTCGAAGATGCCGGTGGCCCGCAATCGGGTGACCGCGTGACCTACCTCGAGCGGCGCATGGAACTTGTCGAACAGACGCAGCAACGGACGCTGGAATCGGTGGCCGCCTACATGGATGCGGCGCAACTCGAAGCGTACCGCCAGATGCAGAAAGCGGAGCTGCAGCGCGAAAAGGCGCAGCTGCGCATGTGGCGCGCGCGGCGCAATACCGATATGCAAGGCTCGGGAGGGTGAGGCGCGTGCCGGTCGCTCCTGCATCCGAACGCCTCGAAGCCCGGCGCACCACGGTCGGCGACGGCTTCGACATCCGCCGCGCACTGCCGAATCGCCATCGCCGCACGATCGGCGCCTGGTGCTTTCTCGACCATGCCGGCCCCGCGGATTTCGCCGCCGGCCGCGGGCTCAATGTCGGCCCGCATCCGCATATCGGGCTGCAGACCTTCAGCTGGATGATCGAGGGCACGATCGAGCACCGCGACAGCCTGGGCTGCGACCAGTGGATCCGCCCGGGGCAGGTCAACCTGATGACGGCCGGGCGCGGCATCGCGCACTCGGAGGAATCACCGCCGGATGAGCCGGGCCGCTTCCAGCTCGCGCAGCTCTGGATCGCCCTGCCGCAACGGGAAGCAAACCGCGACCCCGCGTTCGAGCACTACGCGGAACTTCCGGTCCTCGACCGCGGCGGATTCCGCATCACCCGGCTCGCCGGGGAGTTCGCGGGCGAACGCTCGCCCGCACGCGTGTACACGCCGCTCATCGGACTCGACCTCGCGACTGCGGGCAAGGCGCATGCGGAACTCGCGCTCGACGCCGGCTTCGAGCATGGGGTCATGGTGCTCGAGGGCCACGCCGAGATCGCCGGCGGGCGCCTCGATCCCGGCGTCCTGCTCTACCTCGGCACCGGGCACGAGCGGATCGCCATCTCCGCACCGCAGGCCGCGCGCCTGCTTGTGATCGGCGGCGAGCCGATGCGCGAGGAGATCCTGATCTGGTGGAATTTCGTCGCGCGCACCCGCGCCGAGATCGAGTCCGCGACCCGCGACTGGAACGAGGGCCGGCGCTTCGGCGACGTGCGAGGCGCGAGGAGCACGCGTCTCGTCGCGCCCGACATCGGGGACCTGCAGCTGCGGGAGGGCCGCGAATGACGCGGCTCGTCGGCTAGCGACCCGGGTTGCTGCGCGCCATCCAGGCGAGCAATTCGCCCTTGCCCTCGCGCGCGAGCCCGGCCGTCATTTCGGCATAGACCTCGTCGCGCTCGTCCTGGCCGAGCTTGAAGCGCACCGAGCGCGAAACGATGCGCGCATGGAAGCCGATGATGCCGCTCACGATGCGCCGGTAGCGCTCGCCCATTTCCGCGATGGACCAGGCGCGCTCCCGCCCCCGTTCCATCGCATCCACGAGGTCGTGCATCAGCGCTTCGGTGCGCGGCGCGTCCTCGATGAGTTCGAGGTCCGCGACGAAGGCCGCGCTCGCCGAGTTCCAGGTCGGGGCCCAGGTGCGGTTGCCGAGCCAGGACGGCGAGGCGTAGGACTGGGGCCCCATGAACAACAGCAACGCCCGCGGCACACGCCGCAACTGCGCTACCTGCGGATTCGAGCGCGCGAAATGCCCGTGGATCTCCACCAGGCGCCCGCTTGAGTCCGTTCTTGGCCGCAGCGGCAGCGGCGCCGCGGCGAAATCGCCATCGGCGGCGCTTGCGACCCAGGCCAGCGGGTACTGCTCGGTCAGCCGGACGACGTCTGCCTCGCCGGGCGGCGCGTACTTCGAGGGTGCGGTATCCATGGCGGGTACCTGGTGCGGGCCACTGGCGGGCCGTCTTCCGGACCAGCATAGCAGCCAGCAGTTGAGCGATTGATTCAGGTCAAGGCGGCCCGTGCGCCGCCGCGCGATATTCCGCGCATGCACGCGCCGGCGACTTTCGACGCGGAACTCCTGCGCCGTTACGACCGGCCGGGGCCGCGCTACACCTCCTATCCCACCGCGCCGCAGTTCCGCACGGACTTCGACGAATCGCGATTCCGGGCCTGCGTCCGGCGCAGCAATGCCGAGCCGATCCCGCGCGACCTGTCGCTCTACGTCCACATTCCGTTCTGCTTCAGCCCCTGCTTCTACTGCGGCTGCACCCGCATCGTCACGCGGGACCGAAGCCGGGGCGCGCTGTACCTCGCGAGGCTCCTGCGCGAGATCGAGATCGTGGCGCCGCTCTTCGACCGGGATCGCGACGTCGTGCAACTGCATTTCGGCGGCGGCACGCCGAACTTCCTCGAGGCGGGCGAACTCGCGGCGCTTCTCGGCAGCCTGGGCCGCCATTTCCACTTCAGCGACCGCGCCGATCGCGACTTCTCGATCGAGCTCGACCCGCGCACGCTCGCACCGGGCGAGGCCCGTCGCCTCGCGGCCCTCGGCCTCAATCGCGCAAGTCTCGGCGTGCAGGACTTCGATCCCGAGGTGCAGCGCGCGGTCAACCGCATCCAGGGCGTCGCACAGACGCTCAGGGTGATCGAAGAATGCCGCGCGGGCGGCATGCGCTCGATCAACGTGGACCTGATCTACGGCCTGCCGAAGCAGACGTCCGCGGGGTTCGAGGCGACGCTGGATGCGCTCCTCGCGGGGCGGCCCGACCGCCTCGCCATCTACGGCTACGCCCACCTGCCGGCGCTGTTCAAGGCCCAGCGCCAGATCGAGGTCGCGGAACTGCCGGACGCCGTGCTGCGTCTCGAACTCCTGCGGCTCGCGGTACGGAAGCTGGAGCAACACGGCTACCGGTTCATCGGCATGGATCATTTCGCACTGCCGGGCGACGACCTGTCGCACGCACAGGCCGCGGGCAGCCTGCACCGCAACTTCATGGGCTACACGACCCACGGCGAGAGCGACTTGATCGGCTTCGGCGTCAGCGCGATCAGCCATGTCGGCGAGAGTTACAGCCAGAATCACCGCGACCTGCCCGGCTGGGAGCACGCGGTCGACGCCGGGCGCCTGCCCGTCTGGCGCGGCCTCGAGCTGGATGGCGACGACCTGCTGCGCGCGGACGTGATCCAGGAACTGATGTGCCGGGGCGAAATCGACGTGGCCGGCATCGAGGAGCGCCACTGCATTGACTTCCGCGACTACTTCACCGGGTCGCTTGCACAACTCGCGCCGCTCGCCGGGGACGGGCTCGTGACGGTCGCCCCCGGCCGCATCGCCGCCACGTCGCGCGGCCGCTTCCTGCTGCGTATCATTGCGATGTGCTTCGACCGCTATCTCGCCGAAAGCCGGGCTCCGCGCTACTCGCGGGCCGTCTGAGGCTTCCCACTCGCCGCCGCAGGCCGGCCTGATGGCGCCGCTTGCGACCACGCGTCCGCAGGCGATCGCCGACGACGGCGACGAACTCCGTTTCTGCAGCACCTGTGCGTTTGCGGGCGCCTGCCTCGCCGCCGGCGTGGACAAGGGCCGCCTGCGGGAACTGCACATGCTGGTCGAGCACGCGGGCCCTTCCGCCGCCGGTACCCACCTGTTCCGGGAGGGCGAGCCTTTCAACGCGATTGCGGCGGTGCGCTCCGGCACGGTCAAGACCTACGTGACCGATGCCGACGGGCGCGAGCAGGTACGCGGGTTCTTCCTGCCGGGCGAGGTGATCGGCCTCGACGCAATCTCGGAGTCGCGTTATCCCTGCAATGCCGTCGCGCTCGAAGCGGTGGTGCTGTGCCGCTTCTCCTTCCCCACGCTGGCCGCACTCGCGACCCGCATGCCGGGGCTGCAGCAGCAGCTGTTCAAGCTGCTGTCGCACGACCTGGGCCATGCCGCACTCCTCGCCGGCAACCACACGGCCGAGGATCGCCTGGCCGCATTCCTCGTCGGCCTGTCGCGCCGCTATGCGGCCCGCGGCTTCCGCGCGGATCGGTTCGAGCTCACGATGAGCCGCTCCGACATCGCGAACTACCTGCGGCTCGCGGCCGAGACCGTCAGCCGCATCCTGCGTCACTTCCAGGACGAACGGCTGATCCGCGTGCGCCGGCGCGAGGTCGAGCTCCTCGACCTGACCCGGCTCGAAAAATCGGCGATGGCGATGCTGCGCAGCTGACCGCGCCTGCGTTGCCGGGCCTGCCTGGCCGTAATGTGCACCCCGTCGCCGGTCCGGCCAGTTTTCCTGACCTGCGTCACAGTTGGAGACGGACCGGCTCAGGCTACATATGTCGAGCCGATGACCTGCCCCGGGGGCAGGCTCGCGTGTGGGAGTTGGTGCCGGAAAAATGGCCCCAGGCCGCGAAACAGGCGCAGTATCAGCGCACCATGAGCCGTTCGGCGCAGGCTGGACGGGCGCGCTCACGGTCGGGCTCATTCTCTATGCCCTGGGCACCATCCTGCTGATGCTCGTCGACGGCGACGGCGAACCGTTCTCCGAGATCTTCAACCTCTATTCCGACTCCCCCGCCAGCATCGGCGCCACCATCCTCGCGGTGATGGCGGCCCGCCGGGCGACCGACCCGGCCGTGCGGCGCACCTGGCGCTACCTGGCCGCCTCGCTCGCCGTCTACAGCGTCGGCAACCTGCTGAACTCGACCTACTGGATGTTCGGCGTGGATCCGTTCCCGTCGGTCGGCGACGTGTTCTTCCTCGGCTTCTATCCGCTGCTGTTCGCCGCCGTGCTGGCGGTGGTGCGCGCGGCGGCACTGCGCGTGCAGTGGGGCCGGCTCGCGCTCGACGCCACCATCCTGATGCTCGGTTTCGGCGCGTTCTTCTGGTTCTTCGTGATCGCGCCGACCGCCGCCGCGGACCGCGACCCGGACGTGCTGAAGTACGTCCTGTCGCAGAGCTATATCGCGCTCAACTGCGTGATGCTGCTCGCCTTCGGCGTGCTCCTCATGCACGCGGGCGCGGGCCCGCTCGCGCGCCGCACGCTGGTGCTGCTGGCGATCGGATTCTCGGCGATGTTCCTTGCGGACATCGTCTGGGCGATGGGCAAGGTGTCGGGCTCGTACCTGCCCGGCGGCGTGTCGGACGCGCTCTACCTGTCCTGCTATGTCTGGCTCGCCGCCGGCGCCCGCGAGCAGTTGCGCGGCACGCGCGCCGTGAAGCCCGCGACCTCCCCGTTCGGCCTGGCCCTGGTGCAGGGCATGCCGTATGTCGCCATGCTGGTCTCGTTCCTGGTGCTGGTGTACGTCGAGACCGGCACCGGAGCGAGCCCCGCCACGGCGATGACGGTCATCATCTTCGTGCTGACCCTGCTCGTGATGGTGCGCCAGGGCGTGATGTCGCGCGACGACGCGCTGGTGCGCGAGCGCCGCGCCGCGGGCATGGTCGAGGCGCGCTATGCCTCGCTGATCAAGAACGCCAGCGACGTCATCATGATCACGGACGTGGACGGCCGCCTGCGCTTCGCCTCGCCCGCCGCCGAGCGCACCTTCGCGATGAATCCGGACGACCTGGTCGGGCGCAATCTGCTGGACCTTTGGGGCGAGTCCGACCGCGAGCGCCTGGCGGCCTTTCTCGCGGAGGTCGCCGCCACGCGCGGCCGCACCATCGGCCCGGTCGAGGTCGTGGTCGGCACCGGCAACCGCAGGAGTACGCTCGAAAGCGTGGGCAGCAACCTGCTCGACGATCCGGCGATCGCCGGGCTCGCGCTGAACTTCCGCGACGTGAGCGAGCGCAAGGCGCTGGAGGAACAGCTGCGCCAGCTCGCCTTCCACGACCCGCTGACGCTGCTCGCCAACCGCAGCCTGTTCCGCAACCGCGTGCAGCACTCCCTCGCGCTCGCGCAACGCTCCGGGCAGCGCGTGGCGGTCATGTTCCTGGACCTCGACAACTTCAAGAACGTCAACGACTCGCTGGGCCACGACGCCGGCGACCGCCTGCTCCAGGCGGCGGCGCAGCGGCTGGTCAAGTGCACTCGCCCCTCCGACACGGTCGCGCGCCTCGGCGGCGACGAGTTCGCGATCCTGCTGGAGGGCATCAACGATGCCGCGGACGTCGAGCGTATCGGCGCTTCGATCACCGGATCGTTCGAGGAGCCGCTGCTGCTCGACGGCGGCGAGGCGAGCATCGCGGCCTCGATCGGCATCGCCTACTCGCAGCCCGGCGACGACACCGAGCAGCTGCTGCGAAACGCCGACATCGCGATGTACAGCGCCAAGGCTGCCGGCAAGGGCCGCTTCGTCGTGTTCCAGCCGCGCATGCAGGAACAGCTGCGCGAGCGGTTGCGGCTCGAAGAGGACATCAACCGCGCGCTCGCGCGCGAGGAGTTCTTCATCGAGTTCCAGCCGGTGGTGGACCTCAACAACCGCGAGCTGCTCGGGGTCGAGGCGCTGGTGCGCTGGAACCACCCCGAGCAGGGGCTGGTGCTGCCGGGCGCCTTCATCCCGACCGCCGAGGAATCCGGCCAGATCGTCGAGCTCGGGCGCTGGGTGCTGGTCGAGGCCTGCCGGCAGGTACGCGCCTGGCGCGACCGCATCGTCGCCGGCGACGGGCTGCGCGTCGCCGTCAATATCTCGGGCCGGCATTTGCAGCACGCGGACCTGGTCGCCGACGTGCGGCATGCGCTCGAGGCCTCGGGTCTCGAACCCGGCAACCTCGTGATCGAGCTCACCGAGAGCACCACCATGCACAACACCGAGGTCAATCTGGAGCGCTTCCGCGAGCTCAAGGCGCTCGGCGTGCGGCTCGCGATCGACGATTTCGGCATGGGCTACTCGTCGCTGTCCTACCTGCACCGCTTCCCGATCGACATCCTGAAGATCGACCGCGCGTTCGTGAGCCGCCTGACCGAGCAGGACGACGGACCGGAACTGGCGCGCGCCGTGGTCATGCTCGGCGAGACGCTCGGCCTCGAGACCGTCGCCGAAGGCATCGAACATGAGGACCAGGTGCGCAAGCTGGTGGAACTCGGCTGCGTCGCGGGTCAGGGCTTCCTGTTCGCGCGCTCCTCGTCACTGGATGCGGTCGCTGAAATGCCCTTCGCGCACCGGCGTGCCGAATTGCGCCGCGAGCAGGCGATCTACAGCCGCCTGACTGCGACCGGCCGGTTCAAGGTCGGGGAAGTGCGGAAGCGCTCGGTGGCGTGAGCGCAGGATCGGACCAGGCGACCTCGCCGCCGATCACCACGAGCATCGCGCGCGACCCCAGGATCTCCGCCTCGGGCAGCAGCATCAGGTCGGCCGAGAAGACGCTGAAATCCGCCCACTTGCCGGGCTCGATCGTCCCCCGCGCGGCTTCCTCGAAGGCGGCCCAGGCCGGGCCCGTCGTCAGCGTCGCGAGCGCCTCCTCGCGCGTCAGCCGCTGATCGAGGCCCCAATCGGCCCCCGCGTGGCCGTCCAGGGTGCGGCGGGCGACCGCTGCGTAGAACTCGATGCGCGGGTCGCCCTGCTCCACGGGCGCATCGCTGCCGCCCGCGATCACGCCTCCGGCATCCAGCACCTTGCGCCAGGCATAGGCGCGACCGATGCGCGCAGGACCGAGGCGCGCCGGCGCGAACAGCATATCGCCGATCGCGTGCGAGGCCTGCATCGAGGCGATCACGCCGAGACGTGCGAGCCGCGCAATGTCCTCGTCGGCGATCACCTGCAAGTGCTCGATGCGCAGGCGCGGATCGGCGACGGCGCGTGCGGCGGGCGCGACTTCGGCGAGCGCGCGCTCGTACTGGTCGAGCGCGATCCGGTTGCCGCGGTCGCCGATCGCATGGGTCTGGATCTGGATGCCCTGCCTGAGTCCCGCAATCGTCGTGCGCAGGATCTCCTCCGGCGCATTGCGCAGCAGCCCGCGGCTCTCCGGCGCATCGCTGTAGGGCTCGAGCAGGGCCGCGCCGCGTGAGCCGAGCGCCCCGTCCATGTAGAGCTTGACCGCTCGCACGGTCAGGCGCGGATCGCAACTCTCGTGTTGGCGGCCCGCGGCCAGCAACCGGTCCGCGTCGGGACCCGGCCCGCCGATCGCAGCGTACACGCGAAGTTTCACGCGCCCTTCCGCGTACAGGCTGCAGAGCTCGTCAACCTCCGACCAGCTCATGCCCGCGACCTGCAGCTGGGTCCAGCCGAGGCGCAGGCTGCGCTCCACGCCCGCCTGCAATGCGCGGCGCAGATCGCTGGCGCCCGGCGCGGGAATCAGGCGCTGCATGTGGTCGGCCGCCGCATCGATCAGCATCCCGGTCGGCTCGCCGGTTTCCGCCTCGCGCAGGATCTCGCCGCCAGGCGGGTCGGGGGTGTCGCGCCCGATCCCGGCGAGCGCGAGTGCGCGGCTGTTGACGACCACGGCGTGGCCGTCGGCGCGTTCCAGCATGACGGGCCTGTCATCGACGGCCGCGTCGAGGTCGAAGCGTGTCGGGAAGGCCTGCGGCGACCACTTCGACTCGATCCAGCCGCGGCCCACGATCCATCCGGCCGGGTCCTGCGCCGCGCGCTCGCGCACGCGCCGCTGCAGCGCAACCAGGCTTTCGACGCCGGTGAGATCGAAGTGGAGTTCGCGCCAGCCGATGCCAGACAGGTGCGCGTGGGCGTCGGCCAGACCGGGAAGCAAGGTGGCGCCTTTCAGGTCGATGCGCACCGCGCCGCCCGGCGCCCGCCGTTCCGCTTCGGAAGTGCTGCCGACGAACGAGATGCGCCCGCTTTCGGCTATGATCGCTTCGGCATGAGGCCGGCCGGCGGCGCCGGTGTAGATGTTCCCATTGACGAGGAGCAGCGCATCCGCGGCCATGGCCGGGGCGGCGGCCAGCAGGACCGCGAACAGGCCGAGGCACCGGGTCTGGCGCAGGCGCATGGCGGCGATGATACTTTCTTCTCCGGAACCCCTGCCCGGCCCATGCAGTCAGAGGTCTTGTATGAACTACCCGAGCCGCCGTCGCGCCGCCAGCCTCCTGCTGGCTGTCCTTGCCGTTTCCCTGGTGGCCGCCTGCGCCAGCACCCGCCAGCGCGAAGGCGAGAATTCGGACCGGGAACGCTACTGGTACTACGCCAAGCCTGAGGTCAAGAGCTTCAGGACGGCCGGCAAGATCTCCGGCTGGCGCCCGCTTGGACGCGACGAGCTCCTGGTCCGGACCCGATTCAACGAAGCCTACATTCTGCGCGTCAGTCCGGGCTGTGTCGGGCTCAACAGCGAATTGGGTATGCGGATCGAATCGCGGACGCCCGGTACAGTCAACAGCGGTTTCGACTCGGTGCGCGTCGGGGGCTATAGGTGCCGGATCCTCGAGATCCATCCGATCGACTACAAGCTGATGAAGCAGGAGGAACGCGAGCTGCGGAAGAAGGACGACAAGGAAAAGGGTTGAGACCCTCCCGTGCGGCCCTCCAGCCGCAGGCGAGTCCGGCGCCTTTCATGGGAATTCCCTTTCGAGTTCATCCGCGGTCAGGAACCGCGGCCGGATGTCTACGGGCACGTCGCCGAGCCGGTCCAGCACCGCCTTCACTTCCGGCCGTATCACCACCAGCCGGTCGAGCAGGCGCTTCGCGCCCGCATGGTCGCCCGTCGCCTGGAGTGTCAGCAGTTCATGCGCGAGCGCCGTGACGCCCTTCTTCACGCGCTTCAGGTCCACGCTGAAGGTACCGTCGCGGTTCGCCTTGAACCCGCCGGCATCGAGCAGCCAGTTCACCTGCATCGCCATGCCCTTGGCGTGCGAACTCGACATTCCGAATCGAAGCGTGCGGAATGACGAGGCCAGGAAGGTGGTGTACATGGCCCGTTCCTGCCTGCGATCGAGGACGCCCTTGTCCATCAGCTGCTGCAGCGCCCACAGGCCCGAGACGTCAGCCTTGGCTTCCTCGATCTGGCTGTACAGTTCCTTGAGCGCCTGTCGCACGCCGCCGCCCTGACCGCCCGGTCCCGTATTGGTGGGCCCGAGGCCGTGCATGACCTCGTGCATCAGGATGTGGGTGAAGAAAGCGTCGAAGCTGACGTACGGCTGGTCGGCGGGGGCGAGCGCGACTTTCGAGATCGGCGCCAGCACGCGATCGAACTTGGCCTGCTGGAAATTCTTCAGCATGGTGCGCTTCGAACCCATCTCGGCGACGATGCGTTCGTCGTTCGGCAGGTTGAAGGCCGCGGTCTGCACGCCGTGATTGCCGTCGCCGGCCGCGAACACGACGTTGACGACGCGCATCGGCGCAAGGCCACCGAGCCGTTTGCGCCGGTAGTGCTTCTCGACGGGAAGCCGGTCCTCCAGCCACTGCAATTCGGCGCCGAAGCGCCCGAGCTTTGCGGTCTCGGCCTCGTCGCGCACGGTGATGAAAGCCTCGAACGCCGCCTTGTAGTTGAACCACTCGTCGCCGTACACCTCGTAGGGGCCGATCGTGGGCTCGATCGAGGCATCGAGCTTCATCCACGCCACGTCGCTCGCGTAGTAGTCGTTGGAAAGGAAGGCGTCCGCGCGCGACTCGAGAAAGGCCCTGAGCGCCGGCTGGCGCGTCGCCGCGGCGGCCGCGCGCAGGTGGCGCGCCATTTCCGCGAGCTCGCCCTGGTATTCGAGGTTGTAAGGCACGCTCGCAAACCTGCCGGCAGCATCGCGGCGGATCGTGCTGAAGAAGCCGGTCGCCTCGGCCTTCGCGGCCGGGCGGAGCCCCGCGATCCAGGCTTCCACCTGCGCCTTCGTCGCCCCGGCCGGGTAGTAGTTGCCGCCCTCGGGCTTCGCGGGCACGCCGGGCACGAACGGCGCGTCCTCATCGAGCTCGGACCAGGGGCCCTTGTTGAGCAGGAAGTAATCGAGGCGCGCCTGGCCGAGGAGCGTGTCGTCTTCGAGGAGCTTGAGCAGCAGCGCCTCGTTGCCGGCCCAGGCCTGGCGCAGGTAGAGCGCATCGACCGTGCGCGACGCATGCACGAGCGAGGCGAGCGCGCGCCGTTCGGGCGCGGGCAACGCCGCGAGGTCCACGCGGATGTCCACCGGCGCGAAGCGCGCCGACATCGCGTTCAGCCGCTGCACCTCGGGCGGGATGCGCATCGCAGCCTGCGCGAGGGCGAGCGCCGGAAACAGCAGTAGCATCGTGAAGAGCCGCTTCATGAATCAGTTCCCCCGGAAACCGCGCATCGGGATCGACGCGCGCTGGAGCCAGTTGTCGGACAGGTAATGTGCCTCGGCGTCGATGGCGTGGATCGTATAAGCATGGCGCGGCCGGTCGCTCGTGTTTGCGCCGGACAGGTGCGGCAGCGCGCCGTGCAGCAGCACGAGCGTCCCGCGCGTGGCCTCGAGCGGCACCAGCCCGTCGGTCGGGTACGGCGCGGGGTCGAGCGTATCCAGCACGGTCGCGGTGCGCGCTTCGTTGAGGCGCGAGCGCTGGCGCACCGGCAGGCGGTGCCCGCCCGGCAAGGCCCACATGCAGCCGTTCTCCGTGGTCGCGTCGTCGATCGCGAACCAGAATCCGGCCACGGAGGGCGGCTCGGTCCACAGGTAGGTGTGGTCGGTATGGCATCCGACCTCCCCGCCGATCCTCGGCTGCTTGAAGATGTACATGGATTGCAGCAGCAGCGGCCGCTCCATGCCGATGTCCGCGGCGATTGCCGCGAGTTCCGGCGTGCGGCTGAAGGCGCCGAATACCGGGTCGAGGTCGTGCATCGCATGGCCGAGCTTGTTGAGGCAGAGGTGCGCCTCCGTCCGCAGCCGGCCCGTCGCATCGAAGGCGTCCTTCTCGAAGAAGCAGCGGATCGCTTCGCCGCTGGTCAAGAAATACTCCGCGGCCGCGTGCGGCGAGGCGCCTCGCGCCGAGAAGATGGTGGCTTGTTCCGGCGGCGGCAAGTGCTCGCGCGCCAGCAGCATGGCGCGCTCGCGCAGCGTCTGGCAGCGCTCCACTGGCATGAAATCCGGCAGCACGAGAAAGCCGTCGTGCTGATAGGACTCGAGCTGCGAACGGGTCAGCAGGGCCGGCATGCCGAGTCCCGTCGGAGCGCTCCCGGCCAGTCGGCGCTAGTGGCCACTTCCAGAGGACCCACTCGTGCCCGATTCGACCGCATCGGGATCGATGTGCTGGCAGCCCGCATGAATTGAGTCCGCCTGCAGTTGGCGATGAGGCGTATACGATATCTTCGCACTCGCCCGAAATGTGTTCGATCCGGCCGAAATCTCGAACCCCGGACCCACGCTTGCCGATCCGATCTTTACGAAGCCACCCGCTGGAACGGTCACCGTGTAGGTTTCGACGTGCTGATCGGTTTTCTGATCCTGGCCGACTTTGGTGATCGCGATCAGGCGCATGGAACGGAGCGCATCGGCCGGCTGCGAACCCTTCCAGAGCGTCGCAGTCGCCAGCATGCGCTGGTCGCCGTATGCGCTTTGAGGCGAACCGTTGGTCCTGACGCCCAAGTCCACCGTCGCCGTCAGACTGACCCGGCCATCCTGCGCCTGGTGCGGATCGAACCTCAGCCACGCCTCGTAGGTGCCGGAACCGCTGGACTGCAGATTCGTGGCTGGATTCGGAGACGAGAAGACTTCGTCCGCCGCCTCCTGCTCTTCAAAAGTTGCGGGCTGGGTGCCAGCGGCAATCCAGCGCAAGCGCGACTGCCGATAGAGTTCGTACGACGCATTGCCTTCGACCAGGACCTCCAACATCGACGCCTGCACCGGACTTTGCGCCAGATCCCCGTGGTTATAGGCCCACCGGACGGCACGGCTCTTGCGTGCCTGGACATTCGGGTCGGAATTGTCCCTCGGGTGCACGTAGATCATCGGCCTGTCCACCACTCCGTTCAGTTCCGTTGAACCCGTATGTTCGGGCTGAATCTTTCGCCACTCGATCAGAACGCCCATCGACGGCACTCCTCAGGCGTGGGCCGCCTGCATCATGGCACGACCGGCAGTTCGATCGCCGTCGGGTGCTCCGCTGTCCGCCACACGCGCTGGGTCGCTTTCCGGTAACTCTCCGCCGGCGCGAACATGATGTTTGGCACGAAGGTCTGCGGGTTGCGGTCGTAGAGCGGGAACCAGCTCGACTGCAGCTGCACCATGATCCGGTGCCCGGGCAGGAAGGTGTGGCTCAGCTGCGGCAGCGGAATGCGGTACTCGAGCACTTTGCCAGGCGCGAGCGGTTTGGGTGATGCGAGGTCTTCGCGGTAGCGGCCGCGGAAGATGTCCGCCGACAGCATCTGCTGGTAGCCGCCCATCTTCGGGTTTTCCGGCACCTCGTCCGGCCAGACGTCGATGATCTTCACGACCCAGTCGGCATCCGAGCCGCTCGTGGAGGCGAATAGCCGCGCGACGGGCTCGCCCGCGACGCGCAGCGGCCCGGTCAGCGGTTCGCTGGTCCACACCAGCACGTCGGTCCGCGTCGCGGCGTGGCGCTGGTCGTCCACCAGCCATTCGCCCCAGGTGGAATCCGTCGCGTAGGTCGGCAGCGTCGGGCGCGCGCGGTACGGCACCGGTTTTGCCGGATCCGAGACGTATTCGTCGAAGGATTCCTTCGTCGCGGGCGGCGTCACGAAACCGAGTCTGCCGCCCGCCTGAATGTAGAGATTGCGCGAGCGCGATGCGCAGCCCTCCGCGCAGGCGCGCGGCCAACCATCGTAGCGATGCCAGCGATTCGCACCGGTCTCGTAGGCGAGCACGCGCGGCGTGTCTGGCTGCGGGCCGTCCTTCAGAAGATGATCGAGGAACGGCTGCATCACGCTCTTGCGGAACCAGCCGCCGGTGTCGCCCTCGAAGTGGAACGGCCCGAGATTGCGCGCGTCGCGCCTCCCTTGTCCGTGGTTCCAGGGCCCGAGCACGAAGTGCACGAGCCTGCCGTCCGGGTCCTTGGGTGCGAGCGTCTTCCAGAGCGCCGGCGAGCCGTAGATGTCCTCCTGGTCGAACAGTCCGCCGACGATCAGCATCGGCACCGAGAGCGGGCGCGCGGCGAGCAGCCTGTCCACCGCCTGCTGCTGCCAGAACGCGTCGTATGCCGGATGCGCGGCGAGCTTCTGCCAGAAGCCGATCGGCTCCATGCCGCGCGAGGCCGCCATGGTGCCCGCACTGCCGGCGCGCAGGTAGGCGTCATAGCTGTCGTAGATGCCGGACCACCATTTGGTCTCGTTCTTGCGCGTCGCTTCCTGGTCGTAGGCGAATGGCAGCGCCGCTTCCTGCCGGAACGCGCCCCAGTGGAACCAGTCATCGCCCTTCCAGCCGTCCACCATCGCCGCGAATGGCACCGCGGCCCTGAGCGCCGGATGCGGGTTCACGGTGCACATCAGCGTCGTATAGCCCTCGTAGGAGCCGCCGATGGCGGCGACGCGGCCGTTCGACTCCGGCACGTTCTTCACCAGCCAGTCGATCGTGTCGTGGCAATCCGTCGCGTGGTCGGTGCCAGTCGCGTTCAGCGGCCCCGCGAGCGGCTTGTTCATGAAATAGTCGCCTTCGGAACCGTACTTGCCGCGCGCGTCCTGGTACACGATGACGTAGCGTGCGGCGGAGGTCGTGTCGTGCATCTGCGGCACGACCGCGGAGAGGTTCGGGCTATTGAACCGCAGGGTGCGCGCGGAGGCGTTGTAAGGGGTGCGCGTGATCGCGATCGGCGCGCCGCTTGCGCCCTTCGGCACCAGGATGACCGTCTTCAACCTTACGCCATCGCGCATCGGGATCATTTCCTCGCGGCGCAGGTAGTCGAAGCCGTCGGTCTTCGGCGTGAATTTCTCCGGGATCTCCCCCGCCGGGACGGCGGGGCAGACGCAGGCCAGGGCGAGGGCGCATGCGGCCAGCAGGCCGCCGCGGCGGTCAATCAGGGGCATGTCGATTCTCCAGCGATGAGCCAGCGCAGCGCGATTTTACGCGAGTTCGCCTGCTGACCTGAACCCCACGCCCGCGGCTCAGAACGCCAGCGACAGCCGCAGGCCCACGACGTGGTTGCGGTAGCCGCCATTGAACTGGCCGCGGTAGTCGAGCGCCAGGGTGCTGCGTCCGCGCAGGTACGAGAGGCCGGCGCCCAGCACCGAACTGCCCGAGGACACGTTGCGGTCGTCCACGACGAGCACGGTGCCCGGGTCGCCCGCGTAGGCATAGTCGAGCGTGCCGCCCGAGGAATCGAAGTCATGGTGGTAGGCGAGCGAGCCGTGCCACTCGAGCATGCCGTTCGCGAGCCGCTGCAGGCGCGTGAAGCGCGCGCCGGCTTCGCCCAGGAGCGCATCGGTGGACTTGTCCCCGAACAGGAGGTTGAGGCTCTCCGCCCCTTCCTCCTCGAATGCGTCCTCGTCGATGTCGAACCACTGCAGCGATGCGTAGGGCTCGAGCTGCCATCCGCCGAAGTCGAACTCGCGCCCGGCCGCGATCCAGAGCTGCATCGTTTCGCCGTCGTGGCTGCTGAACGCCGTCAGCTGGTCCGGAGCGATCTCGAGTTCGCGCATGACGTCGAATGACTGGTTCGCGTAGGACGCCCCGCCCTCAATCCAGGCGCGATCCCACCAGTGCGTCGCGTAGAGTCCGCCGCTCCAGCCCTCGACATCGGCGTCCGCCACCGCTTCCAGCAGGTTGAGCGAGGTGTCGGCATAGCTCAGCATGATGCCCGCGATCGTGCGCTCGCCGAGCCGCCGGTCCGCGCCCAGCATGAAGCCGCTGGCGTCGAAGTCGTACTCGGTGAAGCCGTCCTGGAAGTCGATGTCCCCGGTCGAGTGGTAGGCCGTCGTCCAGGTCTGCGACAGCATCCGGTTGCCCGCGGCGGCGCCGCCCCGGGCGCCGGCACCGGCCTGGCCGAGCATTGCCTGCATCCCTGCGCCGATGACCCGCAGGTCGCCAGCCACCTCGGCGAGCATCACCGGCTCATAGGCCGCCGCCGTCAGGCGCCGGCCGCGATGCACGCCGCGCGCGTTCGCGAGGTGGGTGCGCAGGAGTTCGGTCGCCTGCTGGCCCATGACGATCGTATTGGTCGTGAGTGACTCAAAGGCGTCCGGCGCGAGGCTCGCGAGCGCGCGATCGAAGCCCGAGGGCATCCGCTGCAGCGTCCCGAGGCGGCGCGCGAAATCGCCGGTCGCGTCCGGCGCAATGCCGTAGAGGTTGTCGCCGACTTGCTCGTGCAGGAGGTTGGTCGCGACCGTCGAGAAGGAAGGCGCATCGACCATCACGTCCACGGTCGTTGCCGTCTGTTCGAGCGAGAACGCGAGGAGCGGGAGCGGCGCAGGCAGCGTCACGTCGGTGAAGCCGCCGCCGACGCCGCCACTCGCGACCACGACGCTGTAGCGCGAGCCGTCGGCGATGTAGTCGTCGCCGCGGCGCTCGACGTCGATCGCGCCGGCCGCGACTGCGCCGCCGGTGACCAGGAGCTGCCCGCGGTCGCCGTCGCTGTGGATGTAGGTGTCGAAGAGCCCGGTTGCCGGGAACGCGTAGTCGTCGCCGAGTGCCAGCACGCCGCCGTCGATCTCGAGGTAGTCCAGCGGGGCCAGAGAGGGCAGTGAATAGGTGCCCGCCAGGTTCTTGATCGCACGCTCGAATCCGGGCGTCTGGTTCGCAAAGCCGCCCGCGCCCTGCAGCACGAGCGTGTCGATGTGCGCGCCGCCCGGCACGTCGAGCGCATTGAACGCCACGTCGCGCACCGAAGGCGTGCCCGCGAGCGTCAGCGTATCGTCGCCATCGCCGAGCGTGACGCTGCCGACGACTTCGGAGCCGTCGCCCAGGGTCAGCTGGTCGTTGCCCGCGCCGGTGTCGATGCCGATGCCGGCGGTGGGAACGCCATTGGCAACGGTCGTCGCGGAGACCAGGCCCTCGTTGACGACGACGTCGTTGCCGGCGCCGGTGACGATGCCGGCGGCGGCGAGATTCGCGCTGCCTGCGGCCCCGGCACGCACGATGATCTGCCCGCCCGCCGCATTGACGATCGTGTCGTCGCCCCCTCCCGTCACGACGCCGACCGCCGCAGCCGTGCGGCTCGCGACCGGATTGCGCGTGACGCTTCCCGGCGCGATGCACCAGGTCCAGAAGATGAAACTGATGCAGACGCCGTCGCCGGCATCGGCGACGACTTCCGCCGTCGCGGAGGCGATCGCCTCGACGTCGAGGGTGCCGCCGTTCGTGAACAGGTTGTCGCCGCCACCCAGTTGCACGCCCCAGGCGAAGGCGTTCGCCGTCGCCGAAGTGCTGACCGAGGCATCGCCCGTCGTGCCGCCCGAGGCGGAGGACCGGAGGTGCGCATTGGCATCGGCGGTTACGAAGATGCTGCCCTGGTTCTCGACCAGGTTGTCGCCGTCGCCGAGGCGGATGCCCCACGCGCGTGCCGTGGCGGAGCCGTTCGCGACCGAGGTGCCGTCGCCGGCCAGGCCGTGGCCCACGGCCCCGGCCGCGGACGGGAAATTCGCGAGTTCGATCGTGCGCTCGACGATGAAGACGGGCGCCGGCACCCAGGTCCAGGTCGGCGCGATCTCGTTGCCATC
>JBQTKF010000107.1:0-3491 GCA_052386355.1 Gammaproteobacteria bacterium | reverse complement strand
CCAAGGACAAGACCCGTGCCGCGCGCCGCCGCGGCGGCCGGTAAATCCCGCCGTGATGCGCCAGCACGCCAAAGATCGAAGCCGCGCGCTTGCCCAGCGCCAAACCGATCTCACTCAGCGACTGGCCGCCCTTCCAACGCTCCCAAAGCTCGGACTTCTGCGCCGCCGACAGCCCCGGCCTCCCCATCTGCGCCATACGCACCTCCAGCCCGGATTAAACCAGCTGGTGTTGCGTCGACCCATTGAACACACCCCAGTCACCTTTTTCTCTTCTTCTACCAGAACGGCCACCAGTCGCGGCCGGACTTGCGCTGCGGCTTGCCCTGCGGGTAGTTGAGCGCGTAGACCTCCTGCGAGCGTTCGGCGAGGTCGGCGAGCCCGAGGCCGCGGTAGGCCGAGATCATGATGTCGAGCGCGTCCTGCACCGCGGGCGCGCCGTCGTAATTCTCGATGCAGAACCGGGCGCGCGCGATCGCGGCCACCCAGGCTTCGCGGCGCAGGTAGTAATCGGCGACGTGCACCTCGTATTCCGCGAGGCGGTTGCGCAGGAAGATCATGCGCTGGCGCGCGTCGTGCGCATATTCGCTCGCGGGAAAGCGCTCGATGAGCGCCTGGAACGCCTGGAACGAGCGGCGCACGTCCTGCGGCGGGCGCTCGGTCAGGTCAGTGTTGAACCAGCGCTCGAGGATGTTCGGCGCGCGCTCGAAGTACACCAGTCCCTTGAGGAACATCGCGTAGTCCACCCGCGCGTGCGTCGGGTTCTCGCGGATGAACTCGTCGGCCGCGTCCACCGCCGACTCGGCCTCCTGGGTCTTGTAATAGGAGTAGATGATGTCCAGCTTTCCCTGGCGCGAGTACTCACTGAACGGGAACCGGGCCTCCAGGGCCTCGTAGTACTTGACTGCATTGCGGTAGTCGCCGGCCAGGAGCGCGCGGTGGCCGCGCTCGTAGAGCTTCTCGGGCACGAGCTGCTCGGCGGTGCGGTCGCGGCCGCCGCATGCCGAGACGAGGAGCAGGCACGCGACCACGAGCGCGCGCGCCATCGAATTCTGCCGATGCAAAGGACTGGACCCCGACTGTTGGACCGACGCAGTATAGCGGCAAAAGACCGCTCCCGACCCCATGAGTTCCGTACGACACCAGCGCGAATTGCGGCTGCCGCTGCAGGCCGCCGGCCGCCGCCTCGACCAGGCGCTCGCCGACGCCTGGCCGGAGTACTCGCGCACGCGGCTCAAGCGCTGGATCGACGAGGGGATGCTCAAGGTGGATGGGCGCGTATCGCGGCCGCGCGACCGCATCGCGGGCGGCGAACGCGTCGTGCTCGACGCACCGGCCGGGGACGCCGTCGAAGTGCGTGCGCAGCCGCTGCCGCTTTCGATCGCCTGGCGCGACGAGCACGTGCTCGTGGTGGACAAGCCCGCCGGCCTCGTCGTGCACACGGGCGCCGGCAATCCCGACCGCACCCTGCAAAATGCGTTGCTCGCATTCGACGAGCGCCTGGCGCAACTGCCGCGCGCCGGCATCGTGCACCGGCTCGACAAGGACACGACCGGGCTCCTGATCGTCGCGCGCAACGAACCGGCGCGCTGCGCGCTGACCGAGGCGCTGGCCGCGCGCGGGATCCGGCGCGAGTACCAGGCGGTCTGCGTCGGCGTCATGACGGCGGGCGGGCGCGTGGACGCGCCCATCGACCGTCACCCGGTCAGGCGCCAGCGCATGGCCGTGCGCACCGGCGGGCGCGAGGCGGTCACGAACTACCGCGTGATCGAGCGGTTCCGCCGCCATACGCTGGTGCGCGTGACCCTCGAGACCGGCCGCACCCACCAGATCCGCCTGCACCTCGCACACGCGGCCTATCCGCTGGTCGGCGACCCGGTCTACGGCGGGCGCCTGCTGCTGCCGAAGGGCGCGACGCCGCGCCTCGCCGGCATGCTGCGCGGATTCCGCCGCCAGGCGCTGCACGCGGCGGCGCTCGCGTTCCCGCACCCGGTGGACGGGCGCATCGTCGAGGTCACGGCTCCGCTTCCAGCGGACTTCGCGGACCTCGTCCTGGCGCTGCGCGAGGACGCGCGCGCGGCGCGCGCGTGAACGCGGCCCGCCACTGGATCCTGCCGGACTGGCCGGCGCCGCCGCAGGTGCGCGCGGTGATGACATTGCGCACGGGCGGCACGAGTGCCGGCGCGTATTCGTCCTGGAACCTCGCGACGCACGTCGGCGACGATCCCGGGGCCGTCGCCGCGAACCGGCATCGGCTGCGCGCGGCGCTGGCGCTGCCCGGCGAGCCCGCGTGGCTCACGCAGGCGCACGGCAGTGCCGTCGCGCGACTGCCGGGACCGTTGCCGGCGAGCGCCGATGCCGCAGTTGCCTTCGTGCCGGGCGCGGTCTGCGCGATCCTGGTCGCCGACTGCCTGCCGGTGTTCCTGGCGAGCCGCGAGGGCGATCGCGTCGGCATCGCGCACGCCGGCTGGCGCGGGCTCGCCGCCGGTGTCGTCGAAGCGGCGGTGGCTGCGCTCGACATCGATCCCGCACGCCTCGTCGCCTGGCTCGGGCCCTGCATCGGCCCGCGCGCATTCGAAGTCGGCCCCGAGGTGCGCGAGGCGTTCCTCGCGCAGGACGCCGCCGCGGCGGCGGATTTCCAGCCCGGCCGGGCAGGGCGATTCATGGCCGACCTGCCCGCGCTCGCGCGCCGCCGCCTCGCGGCCGGCGGCGTCATGGAAGTCTTCGACAGCGGCCTCTGCACGCATGCGGATGCGGCGCGCTTCTATTCCTACCGCCGCGACGGCGAGACCGGCCGGATGGCGGCGCTGATCTGGCTCGCGTAGGCTTCCGGCATGACGACGCTCGGGCTCATCATCCTCTCGACCGCGGCCTGCGGCGCGCTCTCGGCGCTGATCGCGGGCGCCTTCCTGCTGTTGCCGCCGGCGCGGCGCGACGTGCTTGTACCTCACCTCGTGAGCTTTGCGACGGGTGCGTTACTGGGCGCGGCGCTCCTCGCCCTGGTGCCGCATGCGCTCGACGCCGGCGTCGGTGCGCACGGCATCGGCATCGCACTGGTCGCCGGGATCATCGCCTTCTTCGCGCTCGAGAAGATGGTGCTCTGGCGCCATTGCCACGTGGACGCCTGCGAAGCGCACGGGCCGCTCCCGCACCACCGCGCGAAAGCCTCGGCCACGCTGATCCTGTGGGGCGACGCCTTCCACAACCTGCTCGACGGCGTGCTGATCGCGGCCGCCTTCCTGACCGACGTGCACCTCGGCGTCGTCACCGCGATCGCCGTGTTCGCGCACGAGATCCCGCAGGAAGTCGGCGACCTCGCGGTCCTGCTGAGCGGCGGCATGCAACGGCGCCGCGCAGTCGCGCTCACTGTGCTCGTGAGCCTCGCATCCGTCGCGGGCGCGGTGATCGCGTATTTCCTGCTCGAGCAGGCGCTCGGGCTGCTGCCGTATGCGCTTGCGGTCGCGGCCGCCTCATTCCTCTATATCGCGGTCGCC
>JBQTKF010000106.1:0-24656 GCA_052386355.1 Gammaproteobacteria bacterium | reverse complement strand
GCGGGCGGCCGCGGCCCTGGTGGCCTGCGCCCCCCCGCCACCTGCCGTGTGTTGCCCGGGGGGGGTCCACCCCCCCCCCGACGGCCGGGCGCCCATCGGCAGCCTCTACCAGGCTTATGCCGCGCTGGCGCGCGAAGGTTGGACGCTCAAGGTCATCTTCGAGTCGCAGCCCCCCGGAGCGACGCGGAAGTTGCCGATCATCGCGCTGCATTCACCGGCCGAGGGTCCCGCCGTCTGGATCCTCGCGGGGGTCCACGGAGAAGAGCCGGCGGGACCCAATGCAATTGCGGCTGCGATCGACGACATCGCCCGCCTCGGCCGCGCGCGCCCGGTCGTGCTGCTGCCGCTCCTCAATCCGCATGGCTACGCCCGCAACTGGCGCTACCTGAACGTCCCCGTCTACTCGGAGCAGATCGAAGGTGCGAGCGTCGGGGATTCCTCGCACCTGCTCCCGGATCCGGCAGCGCCGGGCCGGGCGCGGGCTCTCTCGCCTTCGAGCCCCGAAGCGGGGGCGATCACGCGTTGGATCCTGGGGCAGTCGGGCCGCCATCCGCCCCGGGTCAGCATCGACCTGCACGAGGATAACCTGATCCACGAGGGCTACGTCTATTCGCAAGGCGCCGCGGGCGCCGCGGACCCGCTCGCGACCGAAGCGGTGAAGGTGCTGCAGGACAACGGCGTGCCGATCAAAGCCGGCGGCAGCACAAGATTCGGCGAGCCGATCGAGCGCGGCATCATCGGCCCGGTCACCGACAGCTCGATCGACGAGCTCATGAGCGCGGCGATCGTGATCGCGGGCGGAACGCCGCGGCCGGGGCCGCAGGCCGCGACCGTGCTCGTGTTCGAGACGCCGGCCGCGGCGCTGCCCTTGCCGCAGCGCGTCGAGGCGCACGCCGCGCTGCTGCGCCGGCTCGCGGTTCCGCTCGCGTTGCCCGCCGACTGAGCTGCGGGCCGCGCCGGTCAGCGCACCGAGGCCGTCGCCTCCTCGAACTGCGCGCGGGTCGCGGTCGCTCCGTGCACGCTCGCGATCCTGTCGTACGGCAGCCCGAGCGCGCGCAGCTTTTGCGTGAACGAGACCGTACTCGCCTGGGGCGGACCGAAGGGCCCGTTATCCGGCGGCACGAAGAACAGGTCGCCCTGGTACACGAGCTTCTCCATTGGCAGCCAGGCGATCACCATCTCCTTCGCGTGCGGGTTCGGGCCGATGTCGATCAGCTCCACCGAGCGCGTACGGTCCTTGAGCACGCGGCGGCCGCCTTCGACGAGCAGGAACTCGGGCTTGCGCGGACTGCGCGCGAGCCGGTCGTGCTGCGGCGCCGCCGCGATCCGTTCGATCACGCCGCGGGTGCCGGGAGTGGTGACGACGATCGCGCCCTCGGCGATGAAGCTGCGGATGCCGCCGATGTGGTCGCCGTGATGGTGCGTGGTCGCGATGTAGCGGATCGGCTTGCCGGGGATCAGCTCCTTGATGCGGGCGATCACCGCGTCCGCGCCCTCGCTGGTGCCCGGTGCCTCGAGCGCGACCACGTGGTCGGCGAACTCGACCGCGATCGTATTCTGGTTCTGGCCCGAAAAATTCCGGATCAGGTGCACGCCCGGGGCCAGGGTCTCGACCGCTTGCGGGAATTCAGTGGGTGCCGGCGGCGCCGCGCGGTAGCCGTCGGCCGCGACGACGAATGAGTCGTCGGTGATCGCCGGGTTGATCTCGGCGCGCAGCGCGAATTTCCCGACCACGTCGCCGGCCTGCATGTTGGTGAAGGTCGAGGGCACCTGGTATTCGCCGACCTTGCGGTAGTCCCCGTACAGGATCTCGGAGGCTTCGACGCCCGTCATCGGGTCCACGAAGATCAGCTCGTACTTGGAGACGAGCCCGGTCGCCGTGTCCACGAATGCCGACACCTGCACGGTGTCCGGCATCACGAAGGTGATCACGTCGTGGCGGCGGCCCTGGAAGCTCTCCTCGCCCAGGTGGCGCAGCGTGCTCTGCCGGTCGAGTGCCTGGCGCAGCAGCAGGTTCGGCAGGCGCCGGTAATACTGGACGAACTGCTGCTGGGTTGCCTGCGCGGCCGGGATCGGCGTCGTGGTGCGCGCCCGATGGTCGTAGTTGCTGCCCTGGCCGCCGACGATCGCGACCGAGTTGTTGCCCTCGAAGCCGAAGCCGCTGGTGCGTTGGTCGAGGCGCAGGCGGTTCTTCTCGAGGTCCACCAGCAGCGTTTCCTGGAGCCGCCCGCCCTCGAAGGGAGGCTCGGGCGTCGTGGTCTGGAACCGCGGCATCGTCTCGCCGTCGAGCTGGAGCCGTACCGCCTTGACGGCGCGCAGCGCCGCCGCGCCGCCATTCGCCTCGACCGCGCGGGCGCGCACGGCGCGCGCGCGGTCCTGCGACCGCTCGGGGAGGGTCTCGGGAGGGGCGGCCGCCGCGGGGGCCGCGGCGGAGGCCAGGAGGATTGTGATCGCCTTGCGCAGCATGGGTGTCTCCAGTGGAGCCGGCCGATCGGAAGCTAGGCCGCGCCCCGGGGCGGTGCAACGGCGTTGCGCCGGGCCGTGTAGGCCCGGCGGCGGGGCGTGCAACGCCGGCCTTATACTGGATGACATGGCCATGCCTGCGATCGATCCCGAAGGCCGGCGCCTGCCGATCAAGCTCGACTCGACCAGCAACGGCGAATTCGAACCGGTGCCGCTCAGCCGCTCTGGCAGGCATGCCAATCAGCTGGCCCAGCAGGCTGCCGATGCGAACTCGAAGCGCCTCGGCCTCGGCCGGCGCGAATTCCTGGTCTCAGCCTGCGGCGCCGCTTCGACGCTGCTCGCATTCAACGAGGCGAATGCCGCCGCCGGCCGGCGCGGAGGCTTTTTCGACCTGCCCGCGGCCGCCGCGGTCGAGCCCGCCGCGGCAGCAAGGCTCGGGGGCGGCGAATTCATCTTCGACGTGCAGGGCCATTACGTCGATCCCACCGAGGCCTGGCTCAAGGTCGCGCCGGAATCCGCGTTCAAGTGGTCGCCCAAGGCCGGCTGCTCGCTGGCCGACGGGAATACGCCGCGCAGCCACCTCGCCTGCCTGAGCTCGGAGGAATTCGTCAAGGACGTCTTCCTCGACAGCGACACCGACATGATGGTCCTTTCGTTCGTGCCGTCCCGCCGCGAAGCCTCGCCGCTCGAGATCGAGTCGGCCGACAACGTGCGCCGCATCGTGGACCGCATGGAGGGCAATCACCGGCTGCTGATCCATGGCCGTGTCAACCCCAACCAGCCGGGCGATCTCGAGGACATGCCGCGGCTGAAAGAGCGGTTCGGCGTCTCGGCCTGGAAGACCTACACGCAGTGGGGACCGGACGGCAACGGCTTCTACCTCGACGACGAGATCGGGATGCGCTTCGTCGAGGAGGCGCGCCGCCTCGGCGTCAAGGTCATCTGCGTCCACAAGGGCCTGGCATTCGGCCCGCAGTCGTACCAGCACAGCCAGTGCCGCGACATCGGCCCCATCGCGAAGCGGTTTCCGGACGTCAGCTTCCTCGTCTATCACTCCGGCTTCGTGACCGAGGTCGAGGAGAAGGCCTACGGCGAGAATGCCAACGGCGATGGCATCGATACGCTGATCCGGTCACTCCAGGAATCGGGCATCGGCCCGGGCTCGAACGTCTATGCCGAACTCGGCAGCACCTGGCGCTTCCTGATGCGCGACCCGCAGCAGGCGGCGCATGCGCTTGGAAAGCTTCTGAAGCACTGCGGCCCCGACAACGTGCTCTGGGGCACGGATTCGATCTGGTACGGCTCGCCGCAGGACCAGATCCAGGCCTTCCGCGCGTTTCAGATCGCGCCCGGGTTCCGCGAACGCTACGGCTATCCCGAGATCACGCCGGCCCTGCGTGCCAAGATCTTCGGGCTGAACGCGACCCGGCCCTACGGGATCGCTGCCGAGGAAGTGCAGAAACGCACGCGGCGCGACACGGTCGCGGGCGAGCGCCTTGCCTACCGCGAGCATCCCGAGCCGCATTTCCGCACGCGCGGCCCGAAGACGCGGCGCGAGTTCCTGAACCTGCTCGCCTGGAACGGCGGCTCGCGGGCCTGAACCATGGCTGTGGACTGGCGTGTCGCGACGCTCGTCGTGCTGGCGGCTGCGGGCGCTGGCGTGGGTGCGGCGGCGCTGCTTTCGCGCGAACAGGTGCTCACGCTGCGCGCCGGCACCGCTCTCGATGCGCCGCGCACGCTCGCGGATTTCGCGCTGATGGACCCCGCGGGCGGCGCCTTCACGCGCGATGACTTGCGGGGGCGCTGGACGCTCCTGTTCGCCGGATTCACCCACTGCCCGGACATCTGTCCGATGACGCTGGCGCAGTTCGCCGAAATCCGCAGGCAGGTGCCCGAGGCGAGCCTGCAGCTCCTGTTCCTGTCCGTGGACCCGGACCGTGACACGCCGGAACGCATCGGCCGGTACCTGGCGCACTTCGGCCCCGGGCTCGCGGGCGCGACGGGTGCCCAGGAGGCGGTCGATGCGTTCGCGGCGCAACTCGGCCTCGCGCACGTGAAGATTCCGGGCGCCGACGGCCAATACACCGTTGACCATTCGGCCGCACTCGTGCTGATCGACCCCGAGGCGCGCGTCGCGGGCTACTTCACGCCGCCGCACGACACGATGTCGCTCGTCGCCGACCTCGCGCGCCTGCCCACCGGTTAGCGGCGGCGCTCAGGACTTCGAGTCGAGCGCGAAGTCCGCGTTGGCCCAGGCCGCCTTGAAGCGCGCCGCGACCTCGTCCGCCTCCGCCTTGCGGCCCTGCGCGCGCAATGCGCGCTCGAGGCCATGGAGCGACCAGCCGTTCTCGGGATTGCGCACGAGCTCGTCGCGGTAGGCCTGTTCGGCCTGCTTCGGCTTGCCCGCCGCCAGCAGCTCGGCACCGAGCGCCTGCCGCACCGGCCAGTGCCAGGCCGGCGGCTCGTCGTAGAGCAGCGTGTCCTCGATCGCGACCGCCTGTTCGAGCGCGGCGATCGCGGCGCCGTGATCCTTCGCCGCGCGCGCGAGTTCCGCCGCGACGAAGCGCTCGGCGACCTTCACGCCGTCGATCAGCGAATAGCGGTCCCAGGCCATCATCTTCTCGATCGCGGGATCTGCCGCGGACTTCACCAGTGCCTCGTGATGGCCACGGGCGTCGTCGATGCGGCCCTGCGCCACCGCCGCCATGCCCTGGCCGTAGTGCCAGAGCGCCTGCATGTAGGGCAGGTCGTCCGCGGGCTTCGGCGCGGCCACCACCTGTTCCCAGCGCCCGAAGCGCACGTCCGCGAGCAAAGGCGTCGAGGCGAAATTCTGCATCGCCTCGAATCCCGCCATGCGCATCAGCTCCGGGTCGCTGGTCTTCTCGCCGGTGGTGCGCGCGGCTTCGATGGCGACCGCGCTCGAGCCTGCCATGGTCGCCGCGAACCAGAGGAAATGATGGTTGTGCGGCACGTAGCCGCGCGGATAGACGCCCGGGCCCGGCTTGCAGATCGCGAGGTAGGCGTCGTCGGACGCGATCGCCTTCTGGTTCGCGACCACGGCGTCGTGGAAGCGACCGACGCGCGCGTAGATGTGCGCGGGCATGTGCACGAGATGGCCCGAACCCGGCACCAGTTCGCGCAGCCGGTCGGCAGCCGCGGCGCCCTTCGACGGGTCGGGCGATGCCTCGACCGTGTGGATGTAGAGATGCAGTGCGCCCGCATGGTCCGGATTGCGGGCAATCAGCGTCTCGAGCGTCGAGACGACCTGTGCCGTATGGCCCTTCGCCCGGCCCTCCGCATCCCAATAGTCCCAGGGCTGGAGGTCCATCTTGGATTCGGCGTACATGGCCGAGGCGTCGTCGTCGTCCGGATACTTCGCCGCGAACTCGCCCATCGCGGCGGCGTAGGCCTCGTCGAGCGGCCGGCGGTCTTCCGGCGGCTGTTCGGCGTAGCGCGCGGCAAGCGCCGCGATCCAGTCGCGCTCCTTGTCGCTGGCGTCCTCGGCCGCATCCTGCGCGCGGCGCAGGCGGTCCCAGGCCTTGGCGTTGTTGGCCGGATCCATGGCGGCATTCACGTGCGGGCCGAGCACGAGTGCGGCGCCCCACCAGCACATCGCGCAATCAGGATCGAGTTCCGCGGCCTTCAGGAACGAGCGCTCGGCGGCATCATGGTTGAAGCCGTAGGTCAGCGCGAGCGCCTGGTCGAACCACCGTTGCACCTCCGGATGGCCGCTGGTGACGGGCATCGAATGATTGCCGAGTCCCTCGAGCAGCGTGGCGCCGATCGGTGCCAGGTCCGGTGCCCGTTGACCCGCCCGGTGTCGATCCCACGCATAGAAACCGGCGGCCGCGACGACGACGACGACGACCGCCAGCATGAGATTGCGGTTCATGCTCCCCCTCCCCCGCGTTCCTGATCGGAAGGTGGACGGAATACTCCGATTCGCCCCGGATATCAATCGGAACTAGAATCCGGGCCCTATGCCCACGACAAGCCTGTTCCGGCGGCTCGGGATTGCGTTCATGGCCGCTGCGCTCGCAGGACCCGCGCATTCCGGGGAGGTGGCAGTGATTGACGGCTACGGGAAATTGCTGCAACTGCATCGCGACTGGCGCCAGTTCGAGGAGCCGCCGCTGCTGGACGGCGCGCCCGATTACCGGGCCGCGACCCTGGTGCGCCGCCACGCCGGGCTCGCGGGCTTCCGCGGGCGGCTCGCGGCGCTCGATGCCTCGGGCTGGTCCATCGAACAGCGCGTGGACCGTGAGGTCCTGCGTGCCGAAATGAACGGCTTCGACTTCACCGTGCGGGTGCTGAAGCCCTGGGAGCGCGACCCGGCCTGGTACCAGGTCTTGTGGGACGAACAGAGCGACACGCCGGCCCACGAGGGGCCCACGATCCATTGCGCGCTCGAGGTCTGGACCTACGACTTTCCGCTGACGCGCGAGGCCGAGGCGAAGCTGGTGCGCGAGCTGTCGGTCATCCCGCCGCTCTACCGCCAGGCGAGCGCCAACCTGACCGGCAATGCGCGCGATCTCTGGGTCACCGGTGCGGGCACGATCCGCAAGCAGGTCGCCTCGCTCGATGCGCTCGCGAAGCGCACGGAGGGCGGCGGCGCCTCGCTCGGGCGCGCGATCCGCGCTGCGCGCGAGGCGACCGTGCAATTCGCCGACTGGCTCGACGCCGAGGCGCCGAAGAAGACCGGCCCCTCCGGTATCGGCCGGGACCACTACAGCTGGAGCCTCCAGCACGTGCACCTCGTGCCGATGACCTGGGAACAGGAGGTCGAGCTCCTGAAGCGCGAACTGGCGAGGAGCCACGCCGCGCTCAAGCTCGAGGAAGCGCGCAATCGCGGGCTGCCGGAGTTGCCCGTGATCCGGTCGCCCGGAGAGTACGACCGGCGCGCGAACGAGGCCGTCACGCGCTTCCTGAAGTTCCTGTCGAACCGCGACCTCTACCCGATGCGCGACAGCATGGACGCGGCCTTGCGCGCGCACCTGTGGAACTTCGTGCCGCTCGAGCAACGCAATTTCTTTGCGATCGCGACCCATTACGAGCCGCTGACGCTCTACACACACTTCTACCACTGGTGGGATCTCGCACGCATGCGCGACGAGCCGCACGCGAGCCCGGTGCGCAGCGGCGCCCTGCTCTACAACATCTGGGACAGCCGCGCCGAGGGCATGGCGACCGCGATGGAGGAGTTCATGCTGCACGCGGGTCTCTTCGATCAGCAGCCGCGTGCGCGGGAAATCGTCTGGATCATGCTGGCGCAGCGCGCCGCGCGCGGCCTCGCCTCGCTCTACGCGCACGACAACCAGTTCGACATCGCGCAGGCCAAGGCCTTCCAGGTCGAGTGGACGCCGCGCGGCTGGATGCGCCCGGACCTCGACCTGCTCGGCTTCGAGCAGCAGCTCTACCTCCGCCAGCCCGGCTACGGCACCAGCTACGTGACCGGGAAGCACCTGCTCGAGGACCTCATCCGCGAGCGCGCGGACCAGCTCGGAGCGGAATTCTCGATGCACCGGTTCTTCGACGAGGTGAATGGCGCCGGGATGATCCCCGTATCACTGATCCGCTGGCAGCTGACCGGCTACGATGACCAGATCCGGTCGATCCTGGCGTCGCAACCGCACTGAACGGAAATCCCATGAAACGCATCGCCATCGTCGGCGCGCTCGCGTTCGCCTGCAGCGCGCAGGCCGACATCACGCTCGAGTACACCGTGCTGCACTCCGGCACGAAATCCGGCGCCCAGACCACGGTGATCGGCGACGACGGCACCGTGCGCGTGAGCTACACGCACCGCGACAACGGCCGCGGGCCGGACCTCGACGAAACGATCACGCCTGCCGGTGACGGCACCATTCGCCGCTACCGGTTGCGCGGCAAGTCCACCTTCGGTGCGCCGCTCGACGAGCGCTTTTCGCTCGACCGCGGCCGCGCGCGCTGGCAGTCGACCTCCGAGCGCGGCAACGCCCGGGTCGAGAGCCGCGCCGTGTACGTACCGGCCGGCGGCAGCCCCGAGGCGCGCGCCCAGCTCGCGCGCGCGGCGCTTGCCTCACCGGGTGGCGCCGTCGCGGCGCTGCCGGGCGGCGAACTGCGCATCGAGCTCGCGCGCGAACTGTCGCTGGCCGGCGACGGCGGCACCCGCGCGGTCGCGCTCGACCGGATCACGGGCCTCGGCCTGCAGCCGGCCTGGGTCTGGCTCGATGCCGGCGGGGACCGGCGGCTGTTTGCGCGCATCTCGCCGGGCGGCGCGCACGTGATCGCGCGCGGCTTCGAGCGTCATTCGCCTGAACTCGAGCGCGTGCAGCAGGATGCCGGGACCGATGCGCTGCGCCGCATCGCGGCGCAGAACCGGCGCGAGCTGCCGGGCCCGGTGCTGATCCGCAACGTGCGCCCCTTCGACACGTCGCGCGCCGCGCTCGGGGAACCGGCCGACGTCTACCTGTACCGCGGCCGCATCGCCGCCCTCTATCCGGCCGGATCGGCCGCGCGCGATGCGGCGACCGTAATCGAGGGAGGCGGCCGCGCGCTGTTGCCGGGGCTCTTCGACATGCACACGCACGAGAGCGGCTGGAATGCGGCGCTGCAGGTCGCGGGCGGCGTGACCACTTCGCGCGACATGGGCAACGACAATGCCCTGCTCGCGAAGCTGATCGGCGAGATCGGCCGCCGCGAGGTGCTCGGGCCGCGCATCGTGGCGGCCGGGTTCCTCGAGGGCGAGAGCCCGTTCTCTGCGCGTGGCGGCATCGTGGTCGCGAATGTCGGGGACGCCAGGGCGGCGGTCGACTGGTACGCGCAGCACGGCTTCCGCCAGGTCAAGATCTACAACTCGTTCAGGCCCGAGTGGGTCGCGGAGGTCGCCGCCTACGCGCACTCACGAGGCCTGCGCGTCAGCGGCCACGTGCCGGCCTTCAGCCGCTCGGAGCGCGTGGTGCGCGAGGGCTACGACGAGCTGCAGCATATCAACCAGATCATGCTGAACTTCGTCTCGGACCCGGACACGGATTCACGCGATCTCACGCGCTTCACGCTGGTCGGCGAGCGCGTGCACGCGCTCGACCTGGACTCGCCTGCGGTGCGCGACTACGTCGCGCTGCTCGCGTCGCAAGGCACCGTCGTGGATGCGACGCTGAACGCCTTCGAGCCCCTGTACAACCAGCTGCCCGGCGATATGGACCCGGCGATGGCTGGCGCCGCGGAGCACGTGCCGTACGCGACGCAGCGCGAGTGGCGCACGAACTCGATGGACGTCCATGCAGGCAACATCGCGACTTACCGGGCGTCCTGGGCGAAGATGGTCGCGTTCGTCGGCCGGCTGCATGCGGCGGGCGTGCCGCTGGTCGCCGGCACCGACAACACCGCGGGCTTCGCACTGCATCGCGAGCTCGAACTCTACGTGCAGGCCGGCATCCCGGCCGGCGAGGTCCTGCGGATCGCAACGGAGAATGGCGCGCGCTATTCCGGTCTCGAGGGAGAAACCGGGCGCATCGCGCCCGGCCTGCGCGCGGACCTGATCCTGGTGGACGGCGACCCGACGCGGAATATCGAGGACATCCGCCGCGTCGCATACGTGATCATGGACGGCGCGGGCTACGCGCCCGCGGGGATCTACGAATCGTTCGGCGTGCGGCGCTTCGCGGAGCCGCCGCAGGTCACGACCCGCGGCGGCGAGTGAGCGACGGGCGCCGGGGTCAGCCCCCGGCGGCGCCGATGGCCGAGACGATCGACGCGCCGAAAATCGCGAGCCCGATCCACCAGACGATCCAGGTTCCGACGACCGCGCACACGAGTTGCGCGATGCCGATGCCGGTCACCCCGCGGACGATGTTGACGATCGCGAGCACCGCGCCGCCGATTCCCGCGATCATCCAGCCGAGCCAGCCCGTGAACGGGATCGGCAGCAGGATGATGATCCAGCCGACGATCAGCACGATCCATGCCGGCTTCACCAGCGACATGTCCGGCGTCTTGGTAGCTTCATTCATGAATTCGATCCTCCCCTTGAGTCGGGCCTGCCGTCCGGCAGGGCCCGGCGGATTCTGTCACTCTCAGGCCGCCGGCGCCAGCGGCCGCGGCCGGCCAATGGCGTGACCCTGCACGAAGTCGATGCCCATCGCGCGCGCCGCCTCCAGCGCCGCGAGATCCTCCACCTGCTCCGCCACCAGGCGGAAATTCAGCGTGCGCGCCATGCCGACCACCGCGCTCACCATCGCCTGGTTGACCGAGTCGCGGCCGAGGTCGCGCATGAAATCGCCGCCGATCTTGAGGTAGTCCATCGGCAGCTGCTTGAGGTTCGCAAAGCCGCCGAGGTCGGTGCCGAAATCGTCCAGCGCGAAGCGGCAGCCCATGCCGTGCAGCACGTCGATGAAGCGCCGCGCCTGCTCGATGTTGCCGATCACCGAGGTCTCCGCGACCTCGAAGCAGATCTGCGAGGGAGCGATGCCGGTGCGGTCGAGCTCGTCCACGACGAACTCGAGGAAGGTCGCGTCTACGAGCGTCTGTCCGGAGACGTTGATCGAGAGGCTTCGCCCGGCGGGAATGCGGATCGCGCCGGCGGCGAGCGCCGCGAGCGCCGAGCCGAGCACCCAGCGGTCGATCAGCGACATCAGCCGGTAGCGCTCGGCCGCGGGGAAGAACTCCGCCGGCAGGACCGGCTGGCCGTCGTCGTGCAGGCGCACGAACACCTCCATCGCCGGGCCGCTGGTCGCGCCCGGCCGGGTCGGCTCGATCGGCTGCACATAGAGCTCGAAGAAGCCGTCGCGCAGCGCAGCCTGCAGCCGCTGCAGCCAATGGATCTCGCCGCGGCTGCGTGCCACCGCCTCGTCGTGCGAGGAGTACACGTGCACGTGGCTGTCGCCCTGGCGCTTGGCGACGTAGCAGGCCGAGTCGGCCGCGCCCAGGATCTCCTCCTGCGAAAGACTCTCGCGATTCACCTCGACGAGGCCGATGCTGACACCCACGCTGAAGATGCGATCCTTCCACACGAAACGGTACTCGCTGATCGCGCGCCAAACGTCGTCGGCGATCTGCCGCGCCTTGTCGAGCGGGCAGCCGACCAGCAGCACGCCGAACTCGTCGCCGCCCAGGCGCGCGACCGTGTCCGAGTCGCGGACGGCGCCGCGCACCAGCGCCGCGATCTCGCGCAGCATGTTGTCGCCCGCAAGATGGCCGCTGGTGTCGTTCACCGCCTTGAAGCGGTCGAGGTCGAGGTAGCACATGACGTGGCTCTGCCGCCCGGCGCGCGCGACCTCGAGCGCCTCGCCGAGGCGCCGTTCGAACTCGCGCCGGTTGACGAGGCCGGTGAGCGTGTCGTGGCTCGCCTGGTAGGACATCTGCTGCGTGATGCCGCGCATCTCGGAGACGTCGTGCAGCACGACGGCGCAGCCCGCGACCTCGCCGTCGTGGCCGCGGATCGGCGAGGCCGAGACCTCGATCCCGAGCTCGCCGCCGCTCGCGCGCGCGATCAGGATCGCGCGCCGCCCCAGGCTGACCCTGGCGCCCGCCGTCAGGCACTGCTGGACCGGGTCCGGCAGCGGGCGCCGGTCGTGCTCTTCCACGAATCCGAACAACTGGCTGAACGGCTGGCCGAGCGCGTCCTCGCGGCGGATGCCGGTCATCTGCCCGGCGGCGCGGTTCATGTAGTCCACCACGCCGTGCGCGTCGGTGGTTACCAGCCCCTCGCCCAGCGCATCGAGGGCGAGTTCAGCGCGCGCAGGCGGCTGCCGCGGAGCATCGTCGCCGCGCGGCAGCATTTCCTCGGCCGTAAACAGCGCGAGCTGCCGGCCGCCCGATTCGAGCATGCTGCCCGAGAGTTCGAGGCGGGTGACCTGGCCGTGGCTGTCGGCGATCTCGACCTCGGTCAGCGACGGTCCGCCGCCCGCGGCGAGCGCGCGCGACACCGCGAGCGAGGCAAGCTCCGCGTATTCCCGCTCGACCAGCTCCGGCAGGAGGCGGCCCGCCAGCTGCTCCGCCGGGATGCCGACCAGCGCCGCGAATGCGTCGTTCGCCGCCTCGATCCGGTCGCCGTGCAGCAGCGCGGGTTCGCGCATCGCGGCGAGCATCGCGCGCGTGCCGTTGGCGGGCGCAGGCACGCCGCCGCCTGCCGGCTCGGCCGCGGCGTGTGACTCGTCCGCGAACCGCCGCAGCCTGCGTCGCTGTACCAGGACCACGACGGCGAGCACGGCGGCAAGGATCGCGAACGCGATACCAGCGATCACCGGGACCGTCATGCGGCCTGTCATCCCCTCCGGTTCCGCCCGGGCGCCGCGCCAAGTCCGTTTTCGCTATGCTGCGCGGCCTTCGGCAGCATATCCCACGCTTGTACTGACGCCCGCCGCGATTCACCATAATGATCATGGACGCACGAACGGAAGCCGCCCGCCGGCAGATGATCGAGCAGCAGGTCCGCGCCTGGGAGGTGCTCGACCCGCGCGTGCTCGAGGCGCTCGCCGCAGTGCCGCGCGAGCAGTTCGTTCCGCAAAGCTGGCGCGGCGTCGCCTTCGCGGACGCGGAGATCCCGATCGGCCACGGCCAGGTGATGCTGGCGCCTGCGCTGGAGGGCCGCATCCTGCAGGCGCTCGCGCTCGGACGCGGTGAGCGCGTGCTGGAGATCGGCACCGGCACCGGTTTCTTTGCCGCCTGCCTCCAGCAGCTGGCCGGCGACGTGGAGAGTCTCGAGATCCATGCCGAGCTCGCCCTTGTCGCCAGGCGCACGCTCGCGGACGCGGGTTTCACGCGGGTGCGCGTGCAATCGGCGGATGCCTTCGCGCACGAGATTGCCGCCGGCTACCGGGCGATCGTGCTGACGGGCTCACTCCCCGCCTACGACCCGCGCTTCGAGCGGGCGCTGGCCGTCGGCGGGCGCCTGTTCGCGGTCGTCGGCAGCGCGCCGGTGATGGAAGCGCGCCTCGTCACGCGTACGGCCGATAGCGCGTGGCTCAGCGAGGCCTTGTTCGAAACCTGCATCGCCCCCTTGATCCACGCGGCTACGCCACCCCGCTTCAGTTTCTAGCCTGCTCCGTTCGGCGCGACAGAACCACTTCCCGGCTGTTTTCACCCGTATGTACCTATGCAATCCCCACCCAAATGGCATTGTGGTCGGGTCTTGATGCAGGTCTATTGGTGCTATACACTAGTACTACAGTAACTGTCCCCCTTGCTCTTTCTGCGTGAAGGAACGTCTCCGCATGAACACCCGATTCCTGGTCCACACCCTGCTGCTCGCGGCCACCGCGACCAGCGCCTCCGCCGCCGACCTCGGCACCATCTACGAGCGCGCCGTCGCCAACGATCCGGTGATCCGCGAGGCCGAGGCCAATCGCCGAGCCGCGCGCGAATCGAAGCCGCAGGCGCTCGCCGCGCTGCTGCCGCAGATCGACGCGAGCGGCCGCTACGATGAGGAAGAAACCGAGTTTGACGGCGCATTCGTGTCGCCGACCGGCATACAGGCGCAGGTCCGCGATTCGGACGGCGACACCACGGCCTGGCAGGTCCAGCTGCGCCAGAGCGTATTCCGCTGGCAGAACTGGGCGGCGCTCCGGCGCGCCGATGCGGAGAGCGCACAGGCCGAGGCCGACTACCAGGTCGCGCAGCAAGACCTGATCCTGCGAGCCTCCGAGGCCTACTTCAACGTGCTCGCCGCGCAGGACACGCTCGAGGCCGCCCAGGCCGCGCACGATGCGATTGCGCGGCAGCTCGAGCAGTCGGAGAAGCGCTTCGAGGTCGGCCTGATAGCCGTCACCGACGTGCAGGAAGCCAAGGCGGCATTCGATTCCGCGACCGCCGCACTGATCCAAGCCAAGCGCAACCTCGCGACCACCGGCGAGAGGCTGCGCGAGCTGACCGGCGACACGTTCGACGAGCTGTCGAAGCCGGGCGAGACCATGCCGCTCAGTGCGCCGAATCCCGCGAATCCCGAGGAGTGGGTGCGGCTCGCGATGGAGCAGAACGCGCAGCTGATCTCCAGCCGGCTGGCCGCGGAAGTTTCGCGCCACGGCGTCAGCTCCGAGCTCGGCGGCCACCTGCCGAGCGTGGACCTGGTCGTCACGCGCAGCGACTCCGACGAGAGCGCGACCATCACGGGCTCGCAGGCGGGCGACGTCGACAACCAGTTCGAGGGCACGACCGTCTCGCTGCAGGTTACGGTGCCGATCTTCTCGAGCGGCGCCACCGCCTCCCGCGTGCGACAGGCCGAGTTCCGCCACATCGCCGCGCGGGAACGGCTCGAGCGCACCGCGCGAGAGACCGAGCGCGAGACACGAGACGCTTATCTCGGTGTGAATTCCGAGATGTCGCGCGTGCAATCGCTCAAGCAGGCGGTCGAATCGGCGAACACCGCGTTGCAGGCGACCGAAGCGGGCTACGAGGTCGGCACGCGCACTTCCGTGGACGTGCTGGATGCGCGCCGCCGGCTGTTCGAAGCCCAGACCAACTATGCGCGCAGCCGCTACGACTACCTGCTGAACGTGCTGCGGCTCCGGCTTGCCGCGGGCACGCTGGATGCGAGGGGCCTCGACGAGATCAACGGGCTCCTGACGGAAAGCGTCCGGGTCCGCTGATCAGGGCGCCTCGGGGACGCCCTCCGCCGCGGCCGGCGCGTCGCCTGCCGCGGCGCGCGCGAGCCGGGCCGCGACGGCCGCCCACGGCTCGGTCGCGGGCACTTCCTCCACCAGGATCCGCGCGGCCCCCGCGCGGTCCAGCGCGCGCAACGTCCGGTACAGCGCGCGCCCATAGTCGGCAGGCCGCTCCGGCATGCGCCGCCAGTCGGGTGCTGGCGTCGGCGCGGCGCCTCGCGCCATGACCACGACCTTCTCGCCGACGGCCAGTGCCTGGGTCGCCTCGGCGCGCAAGGCGGCGGCGTCGAGCAGCGCGAGTGGCGTGCGCGGCGCATAGTGCGAGCGCATCCGTCCCGGCGCGCGCGGCGCCGTCGCATCGGGCAGGGACACCTTCCCGACCACGTCCTCGAGCTGGGATCGCGACACCGCGCCGGGGCGCAGCAGCATGACGCTCCCGCCCAGGCAGCTGACGATGGTGGATTCCACGCCGACCTCGCAGTCGCCGCCGTCGAGCACGAGCGCGACGCGGTCGCCGAGTTCCTCGCGCACGTCAGCCGCGCGCGTCGGGCTGATGCGCCCGTAGCGGTTGGCCGAGGGCGCGGCGATGCCGCCGCCGAATGCCGCGAGCAGCGCCCGCGCGACCGGATGCGCGGGCGAGCGCAGCGCGACGCTGTCCTGCCCGCCGGTGACCGCCGGGTGCACCGCCGAAGTTTTCGGCAGCACCAGCGTCAGCGGCCCCGGCCAGAAGGCTTCGGCGAGCCGCAACGCCGCTTCCGGCATCGTGCCCGCCCAGTCGCGCGCCGCGGCGAGGCCGGAGAGGTGCACGATCAGCGGATGGCTCGCCGGCCGTCCCTTGGCCGCGAAGATCTTCGCGATCGCGGCCGGGTTGGTTGCGTCCGCGCCCAGGCCGTAGACGGTCTCGGTCGGGAACGCGACGAGTTCGCCCGCGCGCAGCAGCGCAACGGCCCGCTCGATTCGCTCGGGATCCGGCAGCATCACTCTAGCGGTGTGCGCCGCCAGCCCGTTTCAGTGCGATCGAGCTCATAGGCCGGCCAGTAGTGGCGGTCGAGTTTGAGCGTGATGACCTCGACCGACTCGTTCCAGTTGACGGTGCGCAGGCGCAGCGACGAACGGTCCGGCCGGCCCGCGACCGCGCGGATGAAGGCATCGAGGTCCGGGACCGGCACACCGTCCACCTCGGTGATGCGCCGGCCGGCCCAAAGCTTGTAACGCGAAGCCGGCGAGCCGTACATGAAGAATGCGATGAAGACGCCCGAGGGCTCGATGGCGCGCTGCGCCGCCATCGCGCGGTGCGGGGCCTGCAGCGTCGCGCCGGCCCAGACCAGCACGCGCTCGATGTCGCGGCCCGACAGCGCGACGGTCGGCAGCGCGATCGTCCGCTCCTGCCCCGAGCGCCACACGGTCAGTGCGACTTCCGGCGCGCGCACGGCCGCGCTCGCTTCGGCGAAGGTGTTGACGACCGTGCCGTCCACGGCGAGCAGCAGGTCGCCCGGCGCGAGCCGGCTCGCGGCCGGCGTACCGGCGACGAGGCGCTCGATCGACAGCACCTGGCGGCGCTCCGGATTATGCTCGCTGAGTCGCTCGATCCAGCGCTCGTCGAGGCCCAGCCTGCGCGCCTCGACCAGCGACAGCAGCCCGTACTCGGCTTCCGCCGAGTACAGCGGACGGCCGTCGCGCGCATATTCGAGCATCTCCTGGACCACGCCCGCCGGGATGCCCATGTTCTGCTGTTCGAGCTCGCGGCCGTTCTCGTAGGCGAAGCTCGCCCACTGCGCGAGAACCTCGCCGCGCCGGTCCACGATCAGGCCGTCATACTCCTGCGGCCCGTTCACCAGCGTCACGATCTCTAGGTTGGCATCGCGGAACTGCAGCGTGCGCGACAGCGGGAATGAGACCGGCCCGAGCGAGGCGACGGTCGCCTGCTGCGACACCACCCGGTTGTCGCGCGACAGGCCGACGACGTGCACGCGCTCGCCCGTCGCGGGCCGCCGGCCCGCGAAGCGGATGGCGCGCACCGGCGTATCGCCGAGCTGGCGCGGGTCGTAGCGGATCACGGCCAGGTTGTGCAGCGGGTGCACGTACTCGACGTTGCCGTCCACCTCGATGGTGCCGGCGAAGGTCAGCCGCACGTCGCCGATTGCGACCGGCACCGTGTTGCGGTCCACCGCGACCAGGCCGCGCTCTGCGTCGAGCACGACGCCGGTGCCGTGGTAGTTGCGCTCGGTCACGCCGGAGACCGAGTACGGCATGCTGAACTCGACCAGCACCAGCGAGGGCGCGAGCGCGTCCACGATGCGGTCGCCGGTGTGTGCGAACTGCGTGGTGCGCGGGCCGGGGGGCGGCGCGTCGGGTCCCGCGGCGACCGCGGCGCAGGGCCAGAGCCCGGTGGCATCGTCGCGCACGCAGTGCCGCGCGGGGAACCAGGCGCGGTCCACCCGCAGCGTGGTGAGCTGCGGCGTGCGCGTCTCCTCGAGCGTCACGTAGCGCACGGTCACGCGCTCCCCGTGGCCGAGCGACTCGAACACGGCCGTCGCATCCGCGAGCGTCGCGAGCGGCCGGCCCGCCAGCTCGGTCAGGACCGCGCCGCGCAGGATGCCGGCCGAGCCGAACATGTAGCCCGGATTCGCGACGTAGACGCCGGCGACGGGCAGGTTCATGTGCCGCGCCATCTGCCACGACAAGGCGTGGATCACGCCGTCGCCGATCTCGAAGTATTCGGCGGGCGTGATCCCATGCAGGTCCTGCACCTGCAGCGACAAGGTGAGGGCCGCCCCGCCGCGCACCACCGAAAGCGCGACCTGCCCGCCGACGCGGTCGTCGAGGATCGCCCCGAGCGCCTCGAAATCGGAGACTGGACGCCCGTCGACCGAGACCAGGATGTCGCCGACCGCGAGCGCGTCGAATGCCGCCGCGCCGGGCTGCACCTCGGCGACTACCAGCATGCCGGTGCGGGCGGGCGCGGTGCGGCGCGCCTCGGCCTCGGTCGCGGCCGGCAGGCCGAGCCGGCGCAATTCGTCGTAGGGCGTGTACTGGAACACGGTCTGCAGCGTACCGCGGCTCACGGGCTTGCCGGCGCGGATCAGGTCGAGCGCGCGCACCACGCGCGCCAGCGGCAGGTAGAAGCTCGAAGCGGCGCCGGTCGAACCGCCGGCGTTCAGCGCGAGCACTCTGCCCTGGATGTCGATGACCGGCGAGCCCGAGGAGCCGCCCGAGGTACTGGACGCGGCCTGGAAGTAGAATGTGTTGAAGTCGTTGTACTTGCCGACGCCGTACTCCGGCGCCTGGCGGTCGAGGCGCGACAGCGTGCCGGCGAGGATCGACAGCTGCTCGCCGGCGTCATTGCCCACCACGCGGATCTCGACGCCGACCTGCGCGCCCGGCGGGTGCAGCGGCAGTTCCACCGGCTGGATGAAGCGCAGCTTCGACGGGTCGTAGCGGTAGAAGCCGAAGTCGTGAACCGGGTCCCGGTACACCGGCATGAGCTCGACTTCCTCGCGGTTGATGAAGGTCGCCATCGCGGTCACCGGCCCCGGCGTCACCACATGGCGGTTGGTCAGGATCAGGCCCTGCTTCGCATCCACTACGAAGCCGGTGGCCTGCGAGGACGTGTTCCAGTCGGTGTCGAAGGCGCGCGTCGCGTCGATCTGGATCGCGACCACGCCGGTCGAGATGCGCTCGAGAGTGCGCGTCCAGCGCGAGCTTTCCTCGTGCTCCTGCGCGCCGGCCGCCCATGCGGGCGCGAGCGCGAGCAGTGCCGCCGCGGCCACGCGCCGGCCGAGGGCCTCAGCCCAGCCGGTACCGGAAAGCGTCATGAAAGCGTTCCTTGAATTCGTCCATCGTGAAGCGGTGGTGCTGCGTGCCGACGACCGCGATCTTGATCGCGCCGATCAGCGACGCGACGCGGCCGGTCGTCTCCCAGTCGAGATTGCGCGCGAGGCCGTACAGCAGGCCCGCGCGATAGGCATCGCCGCAGCCGGTCGGGTCCACGATCCCGGCCACGGGCACGGCCGGGATTTCGATGCGCCGGCCGCCCGCGTGGATCACCGAGCCCTGGGCGCCCTGGGTGACGACGTAGGCCTTGACGCGCTTCGCGATGTCCGCGGTCGAGAGACCGGTGCGCTCCTGGAGCAACTGCGCCTCGTAGTCGTTGACCGTGACCCAGGCGGCGCGCTTCACGAAGGCCGCGAGCTCGTCGCCATTGAACAGGGTCATCGCCTGGCCCGGATCGAAAACGAACGGGATGCCGGCGGCGGCGAACTGCCCGGCGTGCGTCAACATGCCGTCGCGGCCGTCAGGCGCCAGCACTCCGATCGTGATGCCGCCGTCGGCGGGCACCGCGAGGCGCCAGGAATGGTTCATCGCGCCCGGATGGAAGGCGGTCAGCTGGTTCGCGTCGAGGTCGGTCGTGATGTAGGCCTGTGCCGTGAACTCGCCCTCGATCTCGCGCACGTAGGTGAGCGACATGCCGCTCTCGTTCATCCAGTCCCGGTACGGGCCGAAGTCGCAGCCCACTGCGCCCATCGCATGGCCCGGCGTCTCGAGCAGGCGCAGGTTGTAGGCGATGTTTCCGGCACAACCCCCGAAGTAGCGCCTGAGCGTCGGCACCATGAACGAGACGTTCAGCAGGTGGATCTGGTCGGGCAGGATGTGGTCCCGGAAACGGCCCGGGTAGACCATCACCGTGTCGTAGGCCAGCGAGCCGCAGATCAGTGCCGCCAACCGAGCACCAGAATCCAGTTGGCCGCGAGCAGAACGAAGCCGGCGAAAACCGCGGCGGAGCCCAGTTCCTTGGCGATGCCGGAAAGCGGGTGCCGCTCGACGCCGATGCGGTCCACGGTCGCCTCGACTGCGCTGTTCATGAGTTCGATCGCGAGCACCAGCAGCACCGGCCCGGTCAGGAGCGCCCGTTCGACGCCGTCCTCGCCCAGCCACAGCCCGAGCGGGACCAGCACCGCCGCCAGCGCGCATTCCTGCCGGAACGCCTCCTCCTCGCGCCAGGCGGCCGCGAGACCGCGCCAGGTGCTGCCGAAAGCGCGCGCCAGGCGCGCGGGGCCGGTCCTCTTGTCGGGTCGCTCGCTCATGCGGTCGCGGGCTTCCAGGCGACGTCGAGCTGGCGCGCCGCGCGCACGTCGTCGAGGCGGCGCACCGGCATCGTATGCGGCGCGGTCTTGAGGGTCGCGGCGTCGGATCCGGCCTCGCGCAGGATCGCGGCGAGCGCATCCACGAAGCCGTCGAGCTCCTCCCGCGTCTCGGTTTCGGTGGGCTCGATCAGCAGGCATTCCGGCACCAGCAGCGGGAAATAAGTGGTCGGCGCGTGGTAGCCATGGTCGAGCAGCCGCTTGGCGAAGTCCATCGCATTCGCGCCGGTCTCGCGCGCCTGGCGCTTCAGCGTGACGATGAACTCGTGGCTCGCGCGGCGGCCCGGGTAGGCGGCATCGAAGCCGGCCTCGACCAGGCGCGCCAGCAGGTAGTTGGCATTGAGCGTCGAGAATTCCGCGACGCGGCGCATGCCCGCGGCGCCCAGGATGCGCATGTAGGCCCAGGCGCGCAGCAGCACGCCGGCATTGCCCATGAACCCCGAGAGCCTGCCGATCGACTGCGGCAGGTCGCGCTCGTCGAGCCACCGGTAGCGCCCGCCGTCGCTGCCGACCACCGGCACCGGCAGGTACGGCAGGAGCCGCGGGCCAACGCCGACCGCGCCCGAACCCGGGCCGCCGCCGCCGTGCGGCGTCGAGAAGGTCTTGTGCAGGTTCATGTGGATGACGTCGAAGCCCATGTCGCCGGGGCGCACCTTGCCGAGGATCGCGTTGAGATTCGCGCCGTCGTAGTAGAGCAGCCCGCCGGCCGCGTGAACCTTCTTCGCAATCTCGACGATGCGCCGCTCGAACACGCCGAGCGTGCTCGGATTCGTGAGCATGATGCCGGCGGTCGTCGGCGAGAGCGCGGCCTCGAGCGCCGCGACGTCCACGTCGCCGTCCGGCTTCGACGGGATCTCGCGCACCTTCATGCCGCACATGATCGCGGTCGCCGGATTGGTGCCATGGGCCGCGTCGGGCACGATGATCTCGTCGCGCGCCGCATCGCCGCGCGCGCGGTGGTAGGCGCGGATCATCGCCACACCCGCGAACTCGCCCTGCGCGCCCGCCATCGGCGTCAGCGACACGCCGGCCATGCCGGTCACAGTGCGCAGCATCTCCTGCAGCTCGAACAGGCAGGCCATCAGGCCCTGCCCGGATGCGGCCGGCGCCAGCGGATGGCGCCCGAGGAACTCCGGCAACAGCGCGATCGCATTGCAGGCGCGCGGGTTGTACTTCATGGTGCAGGAGCCGAGCGGATAGAACTGCGTGTCGATGCCGAAGTTCTTCTGCGACAGCCGCGTGTAGTGGCGCACGGCCTGCAGTTCCGACACTTCCGGCAGCGGCAGGCGGCTGCGCCGGCGCAGCGAGTCCGGCAATTCCACGCGGGCTGCGGGCGGGTGCTGGGCGGTCGCGCCGCGGCCGGGCTGCGACAGCTCGAAGATCAGCGGTTCGGTCTTCTTCACGTGCCGTTCCTCACGCCGCCGCTCGTCCGAGCAGCCGCCGCAAGGCGCCGGCGTAGCGCGCGATGTCGGCGGTCGTCCGCGTCTCGGTCGCGCAGACCAGGAGCGCGTGGCCGAGTTCCGGATAGTCGCGTGACAGGTCGTGCCCGCCGATGATGCCATCGGAGGCGAGCGCCTCGAGCAAAGGCGCCGCCGGCCGGTCGAGCATCAGCACAGCCTCGTGGAATCGTGCCCCCGCGAACGCGGTGCGAACGCCCGGAATTGCGGTGAGCGCCTCAACCAGCTCGCGCGTGCGCGCGGCGCAGGCGGCCGCCACGCGCTCGAGACCGATGGGGCCCAGCAGCGCCAGGTGGATGGTCGCCGCGGTCATCAGCAGGCCCTGGTTGGTGCAGATGTTGGAGGTCGCCTTGCCGCGGCGGATGTGCTGCTCGCGCGCCTGCAGCGTCAGCGTGAATCCGGGCCTGCCGTCCGCATCCACGGTGCGTCCGGCGATGCGGCCGGGCATCTGGCGCACGTGTTCCAGGCGGCTCGCCATGAATCCGACGTAGGGCCCCCCGGAGGACAGCGGGACGCCGAAGGGCTGTGCATCGCCCACCGCGATGTCGGCGCCGCCCTCTCCCCATTCGCCGGGCGGGGCCACGAGCGCGAGCGCCACCGGGTTCACGGCGCCGATCGCGAGCGCGCCGTTGGCGCGCGCCCAGCGCACCAGCGCATCGGCGTCCTCGAGCTGGCCGAAGAAGTTCGGCTGCGGGATCACGAGCGCGGTGATGTCCTGTCCCGCAAAGCGCGCGAGCGCCTCGGGAATCGTCGTGCCACGCTCCGTGCAGTAGGGCACTTCCTCGATCGTGACGCCCTGCCCCTCGGTGATCACCTTCGCGACGCTGCGCCAGACCGGGTTGACGGTGGTCGGCATCAGGATCCGCGCCGATTTCGAGCGGCGGTGCGCGCGCACCGCCATCAGGCATGCCTCGGCGAGGCCCGAGGCTCCGTCGTAGAGCGAGGCGTTCGAAACGTCCATGCCGGTCAGCGCCGCGATCATGGACTGGTATTCGTACATGATCTGCAGCGTCCCCTGGCTCGCCTCGGCCTGGTAGGGCGTGTAGGCGCTGTAGATCTCGCCGCGCGTGACGAGCTGCCAGACCGGCGCCGGGATGTGATGCTCGTAGGCGCCGGCGCCGATGAAGTTGAGCCGCCTGCCGTCGGCGGACGCGCGCTCTGCGGCGAGGCGGGAAAGCTCCATCTCGGTGAGCGCCTCGGGCACGCCCGGCAGCGCGTCCACCCTGAGCTCCTTCGGGATCTCGTCGAACAGGTCGTCGATGCCTGCCGCGCCGATGCGCTCGAGCATCGCGCGAACATCGGCCTCGGTGTGCGGGATATAGGGCATGTCAGCCGGCAGCGGCGACTTCCGCCGCATAGCCGGCGGCATCCATGAGTCCCACGGCGTCGCGGCCCGCCGCAGGCTTCAGGCGCATGATCCAGCCCTGGCCGTAGGGATCTTGGTTGATCAATTCGGGGCGGGTCGCGAGCTCTTCGTTGCCCGCGACGATTTCGCCCGCGAGCGGACTGTAGACGTCGGACGCGGCCTTGACCGACTCGACGACGGCAAAAGCGTCGCCCGCCGCGAGCTGGCGCCCGGCCTGCGGCACGTCCACGAACACCAGGTCGCCGAGCGAATGCTGCGCGTGGTCGGTGATGCCGACTTCGACGCTGCCGTCGGGCAGTGTGCGCAGCCATTCGTGGCTCTTGGTGAAGCGCAAGTCGGCGGGAATCTCGCTCATGCCATCCTCCGGTTCAGGCCTGGACCAGGACGCGGCCGTTCCTCACGAACGGCGGCTTGACGATGCGTGCGGGCAACTGCTTGCCGCGCATGTCCACAAGGACGTCGCCCGCGGCCGCGGCGGGCACGCGCGCGAGCGCGATCGAGCGCTCGAGCGTCGGCGAGAAGGTGCCGCTCGTGACTTCACCCTCGCCGGCGGCGCCGGCGGAAACCCTCTGGTGCGAGCGCAGCACGCCGCGTTCCAGCAGCAGCAGTCCGACCAGCTTGCGGGCGACGCCCTGCTTCTGCTGCGCGGCCAGCGCTTCCTTGCCGACGAAGTCGCGGTTGCCCTCGAGCACCACGGTCCAGGCGAGGCCGGACTCGAGCGGCGAGACGTCCTCGTCCATGTCGTTGTCGTAGAGGTTCATGCCGGCCTCGAGCCGGAGCGTATCGCGCGCTCCGAGGCCGCAGGGACGCACGCCCGCCCGCTGCAGCGACTGCCAGAATGCGGGCGCCTCCTCTGCCGGCAGGACGATCTCGTAGCCATCCTCGCCGGTGTAGCCGGTGCGCGCGACGAACCACTCGTCGCAGGCGGCGCCGAAGAACGGCCCGAGCGCCGCCGACGGCGCGCGACAGGCCTCGGGCAGCAGGCCGGCGGCCTTCGCGCGCGCATCCGGTCCCTGCACCGCGATCATCGCGAGGTCGCGGCGCGCGACCACCGCGACGCCGATCTGCCTCGCATGCTCCTTGATCCAGGTCAGGTCCTTGTCGGCGGTGCCCGCATTGACCACGATACGGAACCATTTCTCGTCGAGGAAGTACGCGATCAGGTCGTCGATGACGCCGCCGTCGCGCCTCAGCATGCAGCTGTAGAGCGCCTTCCCGGGTACCGTGAGGCGCGAAACGTCGTTTGCGAGCAGGCGCAGCAGCAAGGCGCGGGCGCCGGCGCCGCGCAGGTCCACCGTGCACATGTGCGAGACGTCGAACATGCCGGCGTCCCTGCGCACGGCATGATGCTCCTCCAGCTGCGAGCCGTAGTCGACCGGCATGTCCCAGCCGCCGAAGTCCACCATCCGCGCGCCGACGGCGATGTGCAGGTCGTAAAGCGGTGTGCGTCGTCCCATCCTAGGGAAGCTCTCTAGAGCCGGCATGGAGCGCGTTGCGGGCGCGCCGCCCCCCCCCCAACGCGCTCCACGCCACCCGTGCACGGCTTCCCTGAATGTTTCAGTCGCCCCTCCGCGGCGTCCGCATCGTTGAACAGGGCACGTTCATCACCGGCCCCTGCGCGGCGATGATGCTCGCGGACCTCGGCGCCGAC
>JBQTKF010000105.1:0-6051 GCA_052386355.1 Gammaproteobacteria bacterium | reverse complement strand
CGGCAATGCCGGCACAACCTCAATTACTGGCGCTATGGAGACTACCTCGGCATCGGCGCAGGCGCCCACGGCAAGCTGACCGTGGACGGCGCCGTCGTGCGCACCGAGAAGGCGCGCTCGCCGCGTGAATACCTGCTGGGCCGCGGCATCGCTGCCGCCGTCCGACGTCAGGTGCCGACCGCGGAACTGCCCTTCGAATACATGCTGAATGCCTTGCGGCTGAACGAGGGCTTCAGCCTGGCTGAATTCGAGCGCTGTACCCGGCTTGATGAAGCGGTCATCCGGCCGGCACTCGCCGGCCTTGAGAGCCGCGGCCTGCTCGATCGCGATGGCGATCGCCTGCGGCCGAGCGTTCTCGGATTCCGGTTCCTCAACGATCTCCAGTCTGCGTTTCTGCCGGCCTGACCGGCAGGAACCGGTACACATGCGAATCCCGGAAGAAGACCGCCGTGTACCCTGCACCCGGCGTCGGAAAGTCAGTCTTCGTGCGCACCAGCAGGGCCCCGTCTGTGAACCGGCTGAAGGCGAGGTCGTATCGAACCTGCACCGGATAAGGCCCGTCCAGCGTGTCCGCAGCCCAGCCCGATTTCAGCAGCACCCATGAATCGCGACATTCCGGCGACGCCTGCAGCTCGAACGAGGCCGCCCTGCCATCCGCCCGCACCGCCTCGAAGTGCAGCGTGTCAACCAGGTGCCTGACACGAATGGTCCGGTACGCATCCTGGTAGGGATCGCTGGTGGTTGCCCCCAGCCTGTCGGGATTCTTGTAGCTGAAGCTGTCGAACTGGCCGTTCAGCAGGTGGGCGAGACTGATCGCACTGTTCATCGATTGGAGGTGTCGCACGAATCGGCGGCCGGATTCACCCGCATTCTCATACACGCCGTCGATGTCCGGGCAGGTGCCGGACTCCAGTTTCACCGGCTGCGGCCACGAGTTCCGAAACTCCGGACCCGTGTGGCAACCCGCGGCCGTTGCGCAGATCAGCAGGATGACGGAAACCCGCGTGGCGGCTTGCATGTCGTCTACTTCATGGCGCAAGCGCGGAATGTTGCGCGGGTTCTGGCGCAACCGGCGGGAATCGGACCCATTCCTTGAAGGACATGGGCAGGATCGGCCAGTAAAACACCAGCAGGCTGCCCGCGGCCGTCTGCTGCACCAGCAGGGAACCGTCCTCCGCGCGGCCCAGTTTCCAGCTGCCACGCATCAGCACCGACATGCCGAGCGTCGCCCCGAACATCTCCTGGCCCTCCTCCTCCTCCAGCGAACTCCACCATTCGGCCTCGATCAGCATCATCGAGTCCGCGCAGCGCTTGCGGATCTTCTGTTCATATCCGTGCGTGGCGCCGTCCGCGGCGGTCGCGCTGATTTTCAGGACGTCATCGACGAGTTGCAGCCGGAAAGTCAGGTAAGTCTCGGTGACGGCTGTCGCGCCCGCGCCTTCGGCGGGCTCGCCGATTGAGCACTCCATGCACGCGGCGAGCTGGCCGAATGTCGTCGTGTGGCGCTTCAGCCCGTCGTCATCCACCTTCTCGAAGTATTCGCCCTCGTTGACGTATTCGCCGTCGATCGTCGGGCAGCCCGCCGCCCCGGCTTCGACCTTGGCGGCCCAGGCATCGGGATAGACGCCGCTCGAAACGCAACCGGCTGCCACGGCGAACGCCGCGCAGGCCATGCCTGCGCGCAGCACCAGGATCGCCTCACGGCGCGATGATTGCGCGTTCATGGCGCACCCGCCGCAGTCAGCGCCGCCGGCGCCTCCCGGAACCTCAGCCAGGCTTCGTCGCGAAGCGAGAATGCCGGCATGGCCAGCAGCATGTAAGTCGCGGTCTCGGTTTCGCGCACCAGCAGCGAGCCATCCGCGGCGCGCCCGAACACGAGCGCGATCCTGCCCGGAGTTTCCTGAAACGGATCCAGGGGCATCTGGAAATGCTTTCCCCAGTCCACGTCGAGTGCGAGCACCGAGTCTCGGCATCGCGTGGCGACCGGCAGGTTCTGCACCCGGCGGCTGCCGTCCGCGGCCTCGGCGGTGATGTCGAGTTTGCCGCCGGCGAGCCTCAGGCTCACCGAGACGAACGGATCGCGCGCCGGATCGGCAGCGGTATGCCCCAGCCGGTTCCAGAGTTCGAGCGAAGTCCGGCCCGTGCCGCCATTCAGGATATGCGCGAGACTGCGCCGCCCGCGCAGGGTGTTGCCGCCGTACCTGGAGACTGATTCGCCCGCGTTCCGGTAGGACCCGTCGATGACCGGACAGACGCCGTCTTCGAGCACGACCTGGTCCGGCCAGGTGGATGGGTAGACCGCGGAGGTGGACAGGCAGCCGGCCAGGACGGGGGCGACGCAGGCCGCGACCGCGATCATCCGCGCGCCCAGCGTCAATCGCGGGCGCATCACGGCGCGGCCTCGACGCCAGTGTCCGCCACAGCTGCCGGTCCGGGCGCGGACTCCGCGAATCTCGCCCAGAAAGCAGTGGAGCCCCAGATCGCGCCCAGCATCACACCGCCGATGCTGCCGTATGCCAGCAGCGATCCATCATCTGCGCGGCCCAGCGCGTAGTACCCGCGCGCGAAGGCCGCCATGAAAAGGTCGTAGGAGATGGCCGACTCGACGACGAGGAGCGAGTCACGGCAGGGCAGGCGCACCGGCATCCTGAAGGAGCGGACGACCTGCCCGCCCTGGAATCCTTCGACGAGCAGGAACTCGCCCTCGCGGCGCAGATTCACCGCCTGGTACGAATCGGCCGACGCCGCGTAGCTCGTATCGCCGAACCGGTCAGGCGCGTGGTGTCGCTCCATGCCGAAACCGCCATTCAGCAGGTGCGCGAGGCTCAGATCGTGGTGCTCGAGTCGGTCGCGGCTCTTCCTTTCGTAGCCGTCGCCCGCATTCCCGAAGATGCCGTCCACGTCCGGGCAGCCGTCGTCTTCCGCGAGCTTCACCTGGGCGGCCCAGGATTCGTGGTACACGGGCTGCGTGACGCATCCCGATGCGAGCACGGCCATCGCGCAACTGACGATCATCCTCAGCATGATGTTTCTCCCCGAATCAAAAGCATTCATTGCACGGCGGCTGTTGCGACGGTGCCGGCCGCGGGCGCCGTTTCGGTGGACGGGAAACGGATCCAGCGCTTCTCGCTGAAGGTGAAGATCGGCATGAACAGCAGGCCGCCCTGGTATTTCACGCGCACCAGCAGGGAGCCGTCCGTGGCGCTCCCGAACTCAAGCGTCGACCGGTCCACGATCGTGGAGATCATCATGAGCGGCTCGACCGTCCAGTTCGGCTCGAGCGTCACCAGCGACTGCTCACAGCCTGCGCGCACCGGCAGGTCGAAGGCGTCGTTGCCGCCTTCGGCGCGCGTGGCGACGACGTGCAGACTATCGCCCGAGAGCCGCAGGCTGACGCTGCGGTACGGGTCGTATTCGGGATCCGGCGCGGCGAAATCGAGCCGCTGCTGCTCCTGGTCGGCCCACCCTGCGAGCAGCAGCGCCAGGCTCGTCGGCGCCTTCACGTGGCCGGCACCGGCCTCCTGATACATCTCGCCCGCATTGCCATACTCCCCGTCGATGGCAGGGCAGGCGCCGGGGCCGGACTCGGTACGATTGGCCCAGTCGGGCGGATAGCCGCCGCCGAAGGACATGCAGCCGCCGAGCAGGCAGCTGGCGCACAGGGCGATTCCGGTCCTTGACATGACGAGTATTCCCCAGAGTCCCGGGGGCATCGTCGGGGAGCAGCGCTCGGAAGTCCTGTGCCGCGGCTGAGGGCCGCCTGATCTATTGCTGATGCCGTGAAAGCGCCGGGGCCGGCGCTCAGCGGCAGCGGATACCGTCCTCCCGGCGCGTGCATTGGGCCGGCCAGCCGACCCGGTCCCAGTACGCGTCCAGTCCGAGCCGGGCAACGAACTCGCCGAATCCGGGCAGTTGCCGCAGTCCGGCCGCTTCGCGCGACAGCAGGAACTCCAGCTCCTTGGTGCGAAGGGTGCTGCGCGATTCGAGCAGCGCGAGCACCCGTCCGAACTCGCGCACCAGCACCAGCGCGCCGATCTGCAGCAGTTCGTCGACCTGGCCGTCGGCTGCAGCGGCTGCGATCGCGGCCCCGGCCTCGGGCCCGCGCGCCGGATCCTGCATCGCCGCGACTGTCACGGGAATCCATCGCGCGGTCTGCCGCCGGCGCCGCTGCACATCCTCGAGGGCTCGCTGCAGTTCGGCGTAGCGCCCCTGCCGCGTGAGCAGGAGCATCGACACTTCCGGCGCCGCGCCCGCGGTGAGTCCCAGTTCCCGCGCTTCTGCGAGGCGGTTCGCCGCCGCCGCATCGTCATTCGCCCACAGCATGAGCACCGCCATGCGCAGCGCCGCCGCCGGCGACAGCGGATCGTTCTCCGCCGCGAGCCGAGTCTCCGCGAGCGCCGCGTCGCGTTGCCCGGTGGCACCCAGCAATTGCGAGTAGAGCAGGCGCAGCTCGGTCTCGTCGGGACTGACGGCAAGCGCCGCGCGGAACGCCGCATCGGCTTCGCCCCAGCGGTTGCGCTCGAGCTCGAGCGCCGCGCGCGATGCGTGGACCTCGGGGGAAACCCCGGCCTGGCCTGCGACCTCTGCCAGTGCCGTTTCCGCGCGTGCGAGCGCAGCGGACGCCTCCGCCGGGAGCATCTCCGCAAGCAGCGAACACGCATACGCGAGGGCCAGATGCGCGCGCAGGAAAGCGGGATCCGAGGCGACGGCGGCCTCGAACCGCGAGATCGCCGCGCGCAGCCCGCTCTCGCCGCGGCGCGCGAGTTCCTGGCGGCCCTGCAGGAACAGCCGGTAGGCATCGGGATTCGCCGGCGGCCGCGCGAGTCGCGTGGCCGCGGCTTCCCCGCTCACCGGCAGGCGTCGCCGCAACGCCTGGGTCACCGCGCCCGCGATCTCCGACTGCACGCCGAACAGGTCGTCGAGCCCCCGGTCGTAGACCTCGGCCCACATTTCCGTGCCGGTTTCGCTGTCCGACAGGTGCACGCTGACGCGCAGGTTCCTGCCGTCGGTGCGCACGCTGCCGGTCACCAGGTGGGACGCCTGCAACGCGCGCGCGATGCCCTCCACGTCGGGATCGTTGCTGCGGAATCGCAGCGAGGAATTGCGCGCGACCACGCGCAATCCATCGACCCGCGCGAGGCTCACGGTCAGTTCCTCCGTCAGGCCGTCCGCCAGGTAGCGTACATCGCCCTGCGATCCGAGCAGGTCGAACGGCAGCACGGCGAGCCGCACCGCCTGCGCGGCCGGGCGTGCGCCCGGACCGGTTTCGCGGCCGAGCAGCCACCACGCCGCCACCGCGAGCGCCGCGGCGACTGCGATCGCGCCTGCAACCAGCGTGCGCCGGCGCGGCGCCGCCGCGCGCGCCGCGGTCTCCGGCTCGATCCGCTCGACTGCCGGGATCAGTTCGTAGCCGATCCGCGGAATGGTGCGGATGAACCGCGGCTCCTGCGGATCGTCCTCGAGCCCGGAGCGCAGCAGCGATATCGCCCGCGACAGCACTTCGTCGCTGACGATGCGGCCGTTCCACACTTCGTCGATGAGCTGCTCGCGCGTCACCACGCCCGGCGCGTGCTGGGCGAGGCAGAGCAGCACGCCCATCGTCTTCGGTTCGAGCGCGACCGACCGTTCGCCCTGCTCGAGCAGGCAGCGGTCAGGCCGCACCCCCCAGCCCCCGATCCGGAAGCCACGCGCCAGCACAACGGTGTCCAGTGGCCCTCCGGCGCGGAGGGCACGGGAAATATGGCTGGTTCCGCTCTTGTCCATCAGCCGAAGGCAGGGCCGGGGATGCCGCGAATCGGGCAGGAAGTATGCGGGCCGCCACCGCCTGAGTTGTGCACAGTACGCCGGGGCCTCGCGCCGGGCAGGGACTTTCGACACATTGTTAGCGAGGTCCCTTAACTGGTGATAAGTAAGCCCTTGTTCTCTATTGGCAAAATGGCCTGGTCAAAATTTAATCAAGTGGTCACAAATGCGGAAATGCGCGCAGAGCGGCTCGTGCCAGGGCAACCGGTCCACAGAGTTATCCACACATTTTGTGGATAAGCAGAAAAC
>JBQTKF010000104.1:0-56669 GCA_052386355.1 Gammaproteobacteria bacterium | reverse complement strand
GCCTCGCGGTTCTCGCGGTAGCGGTCGTAGAGCACGACGTCGGCGCCGAGCGCTTTCGTGTTCTCGAGCTTGAGCTGCGGCGCATCGGCGGGCATCACGATCGTCGCGTGGATGCCCAGCATCTTCGCCGCGCCGGCGACCGCCTGCGCATGATTGCCCGAGGAGAAGGCGACGACGCCCGCCTTGCGCTCGACCGCGCCGAGTTGCACCAGGCGGTTGTAGGCGCCGCGGATCTTGAACGAGCCGTAGCGCTGGAGCGATTCCAGCTTGAGCAGCACGCGCCCACCCGTGAGCTCATCGAGCGGCGTGCCGGCGAGCATGGGCGTGCAGAGTGCCACGCCCGCGAGCCGCGCGGCCGCGGCCTCGATGTCAGGTAGTGCCGGGAGCGGGAGCGGTTCGAGGCGGGCGACCACGGATGCTATGTTACGCAAGGCGGCGCCGCGCCGCCCGGGGAGGGCAGATGCAGGGAACTCTGCGCGTGGCGCATCGGGTCGTCGGTGCGGTCGCCGTCGTCGCTTTCCTGATCACCGGCCAGATCATGGGCCGCCTCGATCCGCCGGTGCCTGAAATGGAATGGGCCGAGCGGCTCCTGTTCCGCTCGCGCCATATCTACCTGCTCACGGCCGGGCTCGTGAATCTCGCGCTCGGCGTGCACTACCGGCTGCCGGAGGGTGCGGCGCGCAGCGGTGCGGCGGTCGTCGGGTCGCTGCTCACGCTCGCGAGCGCCGCGCTGCTCTTTTTCGCGTTCTTTGCCGAACCCATGGCCGTGCGCTGGCCGGGCATGTTGAGCTCGCTGGGCCTGTTCGCGATGTTCGTCGGCGTGCTGCTTTACGCGGCCGCCTGCCTGCGACGCCGCAAGGAGAAAGGACCATGAGGACCGATCCGATCTGGCTGCCCGTCTGCGGCATGGCGCTCCTGACCGCGCTCGTGTGGGTCAAGCTCTACGCGGACCGGCTCGGCGAGATGCGTGCGAAGGGCATCGCACCGCAGAGGCTCGCGAACGTGCGTATGGCAGCGGGCGAGCTCCAGAAGACGGCCGCCGCGGACAATTTTCGCAACCTGTTCGAAGTCCCGGTGCTGTTCTATGCGCTCTGCACCGCGCTCGCGGTCACCGGCGCCTCGACGCCGGGATTCGTGACGGCGGCCTGGGCTTACGTCGGCCTGCGGACGCTCCACAGCCTGATCCACGTGACCTACAACCGCGTGGTGCACCGGTTCCTGGTGTACGTCTCGAGCACGCTGCTGCTTTTCGGCATGTGGATCGCGTTCTTCATGAGGCTCTCCGCGTGAGCGGCTTCGAAGGCCAGTGCCTGTGCGGCGCCGTGCGCTTCGCGGTGACGCCGCCGACCCTGTTCTGCGCGCACTGCCATTGCCGCTGGTGCCGCGCAGCGCATGGCGCTGCCTTCGTCACCTGGGTGGGCGCGGCCGAGGACAGGTTCCGCCTGCCGCCGGGCTCGGCCGAGCCGCGCTGGTTCCAGTCCTCGCAACAGAGCCGGCGCGGCTTCTGCGGCAACTGCGGCACGACCCTCTTCTTTGTCTCAAAGCTCTGCCCGGGCGAGGTCCACGTGGTGCGCACCGCTTTCGAGGGCGCGATCGACCGCGCGCCGGACTGTCACGTGTTCTACGACCAGCACGCGGAATGGTTCGAGGCGAGCGACGGACTGCCGAAGTACACGAGCGAAGAGCCCGGCCTCGCGAAGTTCAAGGCCGTGCGCCGCTAGCCCTGAAGCGTCTCGAGGACATCCGCCAGGGAATCCATCGGCTCCGAGCAGACCGGTCCGCGGCAGACGTAGGCGACGGCGGCACCGCGCGGCGCCTTGGCGGCCAGCGGCTCAGGCAAGCCCTCGGCCTTCGAGGGTACCGCGATGACCATGCGGCGTGGCGCATACAGTGCGGCAAGCGCCCTCGACCATTCCGCGATCGGCGCGGATTCGCCGCGGATCACGACGATCTCGACCGGGTCGAGCCATTCCTCCAGTGCGTGCAGCATCGAGGTGTGCGCCTGCGGCGCGCGCGTGATCGAGCTCCAGCCTGCGCGCAGCGTCGCATCCGCGGCATCGAGATAGCGAGTCTCGCCCAGGAGCCAGCCGAGGCGCGCGAGCGCGGCGGCTGCGACTCCGTTGCCTCCGGGCGTTGCATCGTCCGCGAAGCTCTTCGGGCGGTGCAGGGGCGGGTCTTTGCCCTCGGCCGTGAACCAGAAGCCGCCGCGCTCGCGGTCGGCAAACTTGTCGAGCAGCGCCTCCGCGAGATCGCGCGCGAATGCAAGGTCCTCCACGCGGAATCGCGCTTGCATGAGTTCGAGCAGCGCATCCAGCAGGTACGCATGATCGTCGAGATAGGCGGCGAAGCGCGCCTGGCCATCCTTCCAGGTCGCAAGCAGCGCGCCATCCTGCCAGCATTGCGCGCGCAGCAGGTCGACTGCGCGACAGGCGGCGTCCGTGAGCCCGTCGCGCTCGAAAATGCGCCCTGCGATCGCGAGGCCGCGGATCATGAGCCCGTTCCAGCCGGTCAGGACCTTGTCGTCCCGGCCCGGACGCACGCGCTGCTCGCGTGCGGCAAGAAGTTTCGCCCGGCCGGATGCCAGGAGTTCGTGCGCCTGTGCCGCCTCGATGCCCAGTTCCTGCGCGGCTGTTGCCAACGGCAGGCAGGCATGCAGGTGCCAGGAGCCCTCGAAGTTGGCTTCGCGGTCGAGGCCGTAGCGGCGGGCAATCAGGCGGTACTCGTCGGCGGTCAGCAGCGACTTCACTTCATCGCGCTGCCAGGCGTAGAACTTTCCTTCGTGTCCCTCCGAATCTGCGTCGAGCGCCGCGTAGAAGCCGCCCTCGGGCGCGCGCATCTCGCGTAATGCCCAGTCCGCGGTCGCGAGCGCCGTGTCGCGAAACAGCGCGTCGCCGGTCGCCACGCTTGCCTGCGCATAGAGGGCGAGCAGCGTTCCGTTGTCGTAGAGCATTTTCTCGAAGTGAGGGATCGTCCAGTAGCGGTCCACCGAGTAGCGGCAGAAGCCGCCGCCGAGCTGGTCGAAGAGCCCCCCCTCCGCCATGCGCGTGAGGGAGAGGGTCGCCATGTAGAGCGCCCTGAGGTCCGGCTCCGGTCCGCAGGCGCTCTCGCGCCAGTTGCGCAACAGCCGCTCGATGCCGCCCGCGTGCGGGAACTTGGGCGCGGCGCCGAAGCCGCCGTATTCACCGTCGAAGCCGCGCTCGAGGTCGCGCCGCGCGGCTTCGAGCGGCAGCGAGGACAGTGCTCGCCCGGCGTCGGCCGCGGGCGGCACCAGGTCGGCGAATACGCCCCTGAGCGCTTCGTTCTGGCGCTTCACGTCGTCGCGCTGGTCGCGGTAGAACGCCGCCACGCGCTCCAGCAGGTCGGTGAAGGCCGGCATTCCATAGCGCGGCTCGCGTGGAAAGTAGGTGCCGCCGAAGAACGGAGTCAGGTCATCAGGCGCAAGGAACATGGTGAGCGGCCAGCCGCCGCCGCGCTGGGCGAGCGCCTGGTGCGCGAGCTGGTACACGCGGTCGAGGTCGGGCCGCTCCTCGCGGTCCACCTTGACGTTGACGAAGTGCCGGTTCATGACCGCGGCCGTCGCTTCATCCTCGAAGGACTCGTGCGCCATCACGTGGCACCAGTGGCAGGCGGAATAGCCGATCGACAGCAGGATCGGCCGGTCCTCGGCGCGCGCGCGAGCGATCGCCTCGTCGCCCCAGGGGAACCATTGCACCGGGTTGTCCGCGTGCTGCAACAGGTAGGGGCTGGTCTCTGCGGCGAGCCGGTTTTTCGGCCGCCCGGTGTCCGGCTCATGCATGGCGATGCGGCCGCGGTCGGTTAGAATCGCAGCCACTATAGCCACGGCGCTGCGATCCCGCGAATGTCCGTCCAGACCGCCCCCACCACCACCACCACCGCCGTCGCCGGCGGCGAACTGCCGCCGCTGCTGCTGAAGGCGCAGGAGGAGCGCCGCATCCAGGCCGGGCACCTTTGGGTGTTCTCGAACGAGGTCAATGTCGCGCTGACGCCGCTCACCGCTTTTCAGCCCGGCGACCACGTGCAGTTGCGCTCGAGCCACGATCGCTTCCTCGCCTATGCCTACGTCAACCCGCGCACGCTGATCAGCGCGCGCATCCTCGGGCGCGATCCCGAATACCCGCCCGGCAAGTCGCTGCTGGTGCACCGCTTCAAGGTCGCACTCGCCTTGCGCGAGCGGCTTCACGCCGCGCCGTTCTACCGGCTCGCGTTCGGCGAAGCGGACCTGCTGCCCGGCCTCGTCGTCGATCGCTACGGCGACGTGCTGGTGGCGCAGGTCGGCACCGCCGGGATGGAAGCGCTGAAGGCCGAGATCCTGGAAGCGCTGGTGAAGGTCGTGGACCCCGCGGGCGTGCTGTGGAAAAACGACTCGCCGATCCGCGAACTCGAAGGCCTCGACCGCTACGTTGAAACCGCCTTCGGCCTCGTGCCGGATTTCGTCGAGGTGCCCGAGGGTGGCGTGAACTTCCGAGTGCCTCTCGCGACCGGCCAGAAGACCGGGTGGTATTTCGACCAGACGGCCAATCGCGCGATGGTCGCGCGGTACGCGCGGGACATGCGCGTGCTGGACCTTTTCAGCTATGCCGGCAGCTTCGGATTGCAGGCGGCGAAGGCCGGCGCGGCCGCGGTAAGCTGCGTCGATTCCTCGGCACCCGCGCTCGAGGCCGCCGCCGCGACTGCAGAGGCGAACGAACTCGACGTGGAGCTGTTGCAGGGCGATGTCTTCGACGCACTCGAGCAACTCGTGGCCGAACGGCGCCGATTCGACGTCGTGGTGGTGGATCCACCGGCTTTCATCAAGCGCCGCAAGGATCACCCGAAGGGGCTAGCCGCCTACCGCCGTCTGAACCAGCTCGCGATGCAGGTGCTGGACCGCGATGGGCTGATCCTGTCCTGCTCCTGCTCCTACCACCTCGCGCCCGGCGAGCTCACCGACTGCGTGCAGCGCGCCGCGCGCCACCTCGGCCGCTTCGCCCAGCTCATCGCCGTCGGCGCGCAATCTCCGGATCATCCCGTGCACCCGGCCATCGAGGAGACCCGCTACCTGCGCGCCTTCCTGTTCCGCGTGACCGACTCGTGCTGACTTATCCCGACATCGACCCGGTCGCCTTCGCGGTCGGTCCGGTCAAGGTGCACTGGTACGGGCTCATGTACGTGCTCGGCTTCGCCGTCGCCTGGTGGCTCGCGCGCCGCCGCGCGGCGGCGCCGGGCTCGACCTGGAAGCCGGTGGACGTGGACGACCTCATCTTCTTTACCGCGCTCGGCGTCATCCTGGGCGGAAGGCTCGGATGGGTGTTCGTCTACGGCTTCGAGGCGCTCGCCGCGGATCCGCTCGCGATCCTGCGCGTCTGGGAGGGCGGCATGTCCTTCCACGGCGGCCTCGCGGGCGTCCTGATCGCGGTCGCGATCTTCGCCAGACGCCGCAGGCGCAGCTTCGCGGACGTCATGGACTTCACCGCGCCGCTGCCGGCGGTCGGCCTCTTCGCCGGGCGCATCGGCAATTTCATCAACGGCGAACTGTGGGGCAAGCCGACCGGCCTGCCGTGGGGCTTCGAGGTGCAGGGCGTGGTGAGGCACCCGTCGCAGCTCTACGAGGCCGCGCTCGAAGGACTCCTGCTGTTCGCGCTCTTGTGGTGGTTCACGTCGAAGCCGCGGGCGCGACTGGCGCCCGCGGGCCTGTTCCTGGCGGCCTATGCGGCATTCCGCATCGGGGTCGAATTCGTGCGCGTCCCCGACGAGAACATGGGCTACCTCGCCTTCGGCTGGCTGACCACCGGCCAGCTGCTGTCGCTGCCGATGCTGATCGCGGGCCTCGCGATGCTCGCCTGGTCGGCAAGACGGCGCGAGCCCTCCGGCAACTACGCCTGATGCGGAACTACCTCGAGCTGATGCGGATGGTACGCGAGCACGGCGTCAGGAAGGCCGACCGCACCGGCACCGGCACGCTGTCGCTCTTCGGCCACCAGCTGCGCTTCCAACTCGCGGCCGGGTTTCCGGTCGTCACGACCAAGCGCGTGCATCTCAAGTCGGTGATCGCGGAACTGCTCTGGTTCCTGCGCGGCGAAACAAACGTGCGCTGGCTGCGTGAGCAGGGCGTCACCATATGGGACGAATGGGCGGACGAAAATGGCGAACTCGGGCCGGTCTACGGGCGGCAATGGCGCGCCTGGCAGGCGGCCGACGGCCGGCGGATCGACCAGATCGCACAGGTGCTCTGGCAGCTTCGCCACGAGCCGGACTCGCGGCGCATCGTCGTCAGCGCCTGGAACGTCGGCGAACTGGACAAGATGGCGCTCGCGCCCTGCCATTGTCTGTTCCAGTTTCACGTTGCCGAGGGCAGGCTTTCCTGCCAGGTGTACCAGCGAAGCTGCGACATCTTCCTCGGTGTGCCTTTCAACATCGCCTCCTACGCGCTCCTCACGCACGTCCTCGCGCAGCAATCGGATCTCGCGGTCGGCGAGCTGGTCTGGACCGGCGGCGACTGCCATCTGTATCTGAATCACCTGGCGCAGGCGGACGAGCAGCTGGCGCGCGAACCGCGGCCGCTGCCGAGGCTCGCGCTGCTGCGCCGCCCGGATGAGGTCGCGGGCTACGAGATCGCGGACTTCCAGGTCGTCGGCTATGAGCCCCACGCGGCGATCCGCGCGCCGGTCGCGGTGTGATCCCGCACGATGGCTGAGTGGCCGGCTGCGATCGTCGCGATAGCCGACAACGGCACGATCGGCCGCGACAACCGCCTGCCATGGCGGCTGCCGGAGGACCTGCGGCGATTCAAGTCGCTGACGATGGGCCACGCCGTCCTGATGGGCCGGCGCACGCACGAATCCATCGGCCGCGCGCTGCCGGGCAGGCGCAACCTGGTGCTGACGCGCGATCCCGGCTGGCGCGCGCCGGACTGCGAAACGGTCGCGAGTCCCCAGGCGGCGTTCGCGATGGCCGGGCAGGCCCAGGCGCTCTACGTGATCGGCGGGGCCGCGGTCTATTGCGCGTGCTGGCCGTTCGTGCAGCGCATCGAGCTCACCGAAGTCCACGCCGATCTGCCCGGCGACAAGCGGCTCGAGGGATTCCAGCGCGAGGCCTGGCGCGAAGCGTTCCGCGAGGAACATGCCGCGGACGCGCGGCACGCACACGCCTTCAGCTTCGTCACGCTGCTGCGGCGTTGAGCGCTTGTTCCACGATCGCGACGGCGCGCCAGCAGTCTTCGCAGGAGTTGTACAGCGGCGCAGGCGCGAGGCGGATGACGTCCGGTTCCCGCCAGTCGCAGGTGAGCCCGCGCGCGATCAGGGCGTCGAACAGGGCGCGCCCGCCGCCGGTGCCTGCGAGCCGCACCGAGAGCTGCGCGCCGCGGCGGCCGGGATCGCGCGGCGTCAGGATCTCGATGCGCCCGCCGAGGCGTTCGTCGAGCAGCCGCTCGAGGAAGCCGGTGAGCGCGCGCGAGCGCGCGGCGAGCGCGGGCATCCCCACCGCATCGAACATCGGGAAGGAGGCCAGCAAGGGAACCATGCCGAGCAGCGGGTGATTGCTCACCTGCCAGCCGGCGGCCCCGCGATACGGTTTCATGGCTTCGGCGAAGTCAAAGCGCGTCCCGAGCTCGTTGCCCCACCAGCCCGCCAGCCTTGGTGCCGCCGCATCGAAATGCCGCTCATGCACGAAGGCGCCGGCCGTCGCGCCCGGCCCGCCGTTCAGGTACTTGTAGGAACACCAGACCGCGAAGTCGGCGCCCCAGTCGTGCAGCGCAAGCGGCACGTTGCCGATGGCATGCGCGAGATCGAGCCCCACGACGGCGCCGGCCCGGTGCGCAGCCGCGATCAGGCGCGGCAGGTCGAAGTACTGGCCGGTCAGGTACTGGATGCCCGGCAGCAGCACCAGCGCCAGGCGTTCGCCCTCGCGCTCGATGGCCTCGACCAGGTCGTCCTCGCGATGCTGTGACTCGCCCGCGCGCGGCGCGACCTGCACCAGCTCCTCGCGTCCGTAGCCGTGCCACTCGAGCTGCGAGGCGACCGCGTAACGGTCGGACGGGAACGCGCCCTGTTCGATGAGGATGCGGTTTCGAGCGCGCGTCGGGCGGTAGAAGCTCGCCATCAGCAAGTGCAGGTTGATCGTGAGCGAATTCATCACGATCACCTCGGGCAGGCGCGCGCCCGCGAGCGCGGCGGCGGAGGGCGCCAGGCGCTCGTGCAGGTTGAGCCAGTCCGCTGCGGGATCGTGATAGCCCAGCACACCCATGTGCTGCCATTCGCGCATGAATTTCCCGACTTCGTCCGCCGCGCGGCGCGGTTGCAGGCCGAGCGAATTGCCGCAGAGATAGGTGACGGGGCCGCTCGGCGTGACCGGGAAGTGGAACTCCGCGCGGTGCCGCGACAGCGGGTCTGCCGCGTCCCGGGCGCGCGCCGCCTCCAGCGTGACTGCCCCGCTCATTCGAAACTCACGGGGTACAGCAGCGGGCGCGAGGGCGCGGCATCGGACAGGAAGGCGGGCAGTTGCAGGTCGAGCAGGTACCAGCCATCCGATATCGAAGGCGAGATCCAGGCCAGTTCCGTGATGCTGGCCCGCGGGCGTTTCGCGTCGGCGGCACGGCGCGACCCGGGCGGCAAGCCGAAGAAGATGCGGTGGGCCGTCAGGCGGCCGCGGTCGTCGGCGCGGTCCGCGGAAGGCAGGTCCAGAACAAGGTGGTCGATGCCCCTTGCGACCAGCCAGTCCGCCGCCTGTCGCGTCAGGAATGGCGCCGGCGCAGGCCCCCGGTAATTCCGGTTCCGCCGCTCGGCGGGATTCGGCAGCGTGCGCAGGACGAGTGCCCGCGGAGCCGGTCCCGGGTGACGGACGACGGCTGCGGCGAGGCCAGCGGCCGTCACCAGCAGGTCGTCCGGGGCAGGCTTCGGGTCACTGTCCTCCTGCGACGCGGCTGCGGCCTGAGGCGAAACCGAGACCAGGAGCGCGAGCGCCACGCCGCCGGGCAGTCGTTCGCTCACCGAGACGCGCTCGTCGGTGACGTGACCCACGCATTCGGTGTGCGTGCCGTTGCAGTGCGGAGCGAGCGTCAGCGAGGCGCAGTTGCAGCTGCCGCCGGCGCGGGTGTCGCCCGTGAAGCCCCCGGCCTGGAACGGACGGGTACTGGCGGCCGGGGCGTCGAAAAACGAGGGTTGCGGGCCTTCGAAATCGAGCGGTATGGCGATCGAGAGAGGTTTCCCGAAGTCGGCGCTGAGCCGCCGCCCGGCCAGCTCGAAACGCATGATCGTCATCGTGCCATTATATGCAGCCGGCGGAACCCGACCGGCCGTGGCCGGTCTGATGATCGGGGTTGCTTGAAAGGAGTCTGAGATGTCGCTGCGCGCCGGGATCGTGGTGTGCGCGCTGCTGCCGGCACTGCCGGCGGCGGCCGCCGACGCTGGGCCCGAGGAAGTCGCGGCAGCCTGGACGCGACAGGAGGTGGACTTCGTCTACATGGGGTTCACGACGAAGTACTCCTGCGCCGGGCTCCGCAGCAAGCTCAAACTCTTGCTGAAGCACCTCGGCGCACGCCCGGACATCAAGATCACCGAGCGCAGCTGCGAATTCGGCTACCAGCACGTGGCCGACTTTCCGCGCCTGAAGCTCGTGTTCTACGCCCCCGCGATCCCGGAGCAGGGTCAGCGCGACGTCGGCGATCCGGTCCTCGGCGTCTGGAAGCCCGTGACCATCAAGCGCAACAGGCCGAAAGGACTCGAGTACGGGGACTGCGAGCTGATCGAGTTGTTTCGCGACCGGGTCCTGCCCAAGTTCTTCACGCGCAACGTCCAGAGCGACGTCAACTGCATCCCGCACCAGCTGGTCGGCAACCGGATCGACCTGCGCCTCGAGGTGCTGATGGGCGTGCAGGACGTAGCCGCCGTCCAGGCACAGAACCAGCCCTGATCAGTGCGTCGGGCGCAGGCTGCGCCGGCAGGGCAGATGCACGGGCGGCTCCTCGGCGTCCAGGCGCAGCGCCGCGAGCGTCCCGCCCCAGACGCAACCCGAGTCCAGGCAGCGCAGGCCCGGTTCCGACAGGTACCCGAGTGCGGACCAGTGCCCGAACACGAGCGCATCGTGCCGCGTCCTGCGCGCGGGATGCCGGAACCAGGGCAGGGCGCCCGGCGGCGCGTCCGCCACCGGCCCCTTGAGCGACAGCAGGAGCCGGCCGTCGCGATCGACGAAGCGCAGCCGCGTCAGGCAATTGACCGCGTACCGCAGTCGCGCCATGCCGGCGAGGCTGGGCGACCAGAGGTCGGGATCGTCGCCATACATCTCGGCGAGCAGCGCCTCCGGATTCCCGGAGAGCGCAGCCTCGACCTCGCGCGCCGCGCGTTCAGCGTCGGCGAGCGACCATTGCGGCGGAAGTCCGGCATGGATCAGCGTCCATCCGAGCGCATCGTCCCGGTGCAGCAGCGGACGCGCGAGCAGCCAGGCGAGCAGATCGGCGCCGTCGGGCGCGTCGAGCACGGCCATCAGTCCCGTTTCGCGGCGGCGCACGCCGGCGGGTGCGAAGGCGAGCGCCAGCAGGTGCAGGTCATGATTGCCGAGCACGGCGGTGACGGAACCGCCGAGCGCGCGCACTTCGCGCAGCACGCCCAGCGAGTCCGGGCCGCGATTCACCAGGTCGCCGGTGAGCCAGAGCCGGTCGCGCGCCGGGTCGAACCGGAGCCGCGCGAGCAATTCCAGGAACTCGGCGTGGCATCCCTGCAGGTCGCCGATCGCGTAAACGGCCACGGCCGCTCGGCTCAGTGCAGGGTGCCGGGAATCGCGAGCGTGAACGGGGCGATCTGCGCGTCGAAGCGCACGCCGTCATCCGCGAGCATCTGGTAGGAACCGTGCATTGCGCCCACGGGCGTTTCCAGCACGGCGCCGCTCGTGTAGCGGAAGCCCTGTCCCGGCATCAGGTGGGGTTGCTCGCCCACCACGCCCTCGCCGCGCACTTCCTGCACCTTGCCATTTGCGTCGGTGATGATCCAGTGCCGCGTCAGGAGCCGTGCCGGCACCGCGCCGCGGTTGCAGATCGTGATCGTGTAGGCGAACACGAAGCGCCGCTCGTCCGGGTCCGACTGGTCCTCGAGATAGCGCGTGTCGACGTCCACCGTGATGCGATGAGGCGCGGGCTCGCTCATGCGGGGGCCCGGGGGATGCGGATTGCGAGCACGTCGCATGGCGCGGCGTGCAGCACGGTGTCCTCTGTGAAGTTCACGAGGATCGAGGGCCCGCGGCGCTCACGGCTGCCGAGCACGATCAGGTCCGCCTGGCGTTCCTGCGCCGCGCGCACGATCTCGGCCTTGACGTTGCCCGCCGCGACGTCTCGCCGTGCCGAGCCGATGCCGAGCCGGTCGCAGAGCTGCCCGAGCTGCAGCCGCGCGCGCAGCACCAGCTCCTCCTCGATCTGCACCGCGGGCAGGAGCGTCTCACCCATCGGCTCGACCGGCACGTACTCGACCACGTGCAGCACCGACAGCTCGGCGCCGAGCAATGCAGCGAGGTCGCGCGCGCGTGCGCCGATGCGCTCGCTGTGCTCGCGAAGGTCCACGACCAGCAGGATCCGGCGGTACAGGCTCACCGGCGCATTATAGGCCGGCGCCGCCGGCCGCCGGTGGCGCGGCCAGGCGGCCGAATTCCGCCGGCGCGAGCGTCTCGGCGCGGCGGCCCGCGTCGATGCCCGCGGCCGCGAATGCGGCCTCGTCCAGCAGCCCGCGCAGCGCATTCCGCAATGTCTTGCGCCGCATCTGGAACGCCGCCGCCACGATGCGGGCGAAGCGCACGGGATCCGGCATCGGGAAAGGCGGTTCGCGGTGCGGCAGCAGGCGCACGACGGCCGAGTCGACCCTTGGCGGCGGCTGGAACGCGCCGCGCCCGACGCGGAACAGCGACACTGCGCGGCAACTTGCCGCCAGCATCACGGTGAGCCGCCCATACTCCTTGCCGCCGGGCGGCGCGATCATGCGCTGGACGACTTCGCGCTGCAGCATGAAATGCATGTCGGCGACCGCGTCGCCCGCGTCCAGCAGGTGGAACAGGAGCGGCGTCGAAATGTTGTAAGGCAGGTTGCCGCAGATGCGCAGGGGCGGACCGCCGCCTCGGAGCGCGCGGAAGTCGTATCCGAGCGCATCGGCCTGGTGCAGGAAGAGTTCGCCCTTGCCTGCGGCGATCCGCGGCAGTTCCCGGCCCAGGTCGCGGTCCACTTCGATCGCCTCGACGCGGCCGCAGCGCGCGAGCAGCGGCAGCGTCAACGCGCCGGTCCCGGGGCCGATCTCGACGATGCGCTCACCGGGCCTCGGGTCGATCGCGGCGACGATGCGCGCGATCACGCCCGGGTCGTGCAGGAAGTGCTGGCCGAAGCGCTTGCGCGCCCGGGGCAATCAGGCGCTCCCGAGACGCCCGGCCAGGCCGATCGCCTCGAACAGGCTGCCCGGGTCGGCACGGCCGGTGCCGGCGAGATCGAGCGCCGTGCCGTGATCCACGGAGGTGCGGAGGATCGGCAGGCCGAGCGTCGTATTCACCGCGCGGCCGAATCCAGCGTGCTTGATCACCGGCAGGCCCTGGTCATGGTACATGGCGAGCACCGCGTCGCAGGCCGCGAGCGTTGCCGGCGTGAACGCCGTGTCCGCGGGCGCCGGGCCCGCGGCCGCGATGCCGCGCGTGCGCGCCGCCTCGAGCGCAGGCGCGATGACGTCGATCTCCTCGCGGCCGAGGTGACCCGACTCGCCGGCGTGCGGATTCAGGCCGCAGACGAGGATGCGCGGCTTGCGGATGCCGAATGTGTCACGCAGACCGGCGTGCAGCACGTCGAGCGTCGCCGCGAGCGATTCGCTCGTGATCGCGGACGGGACCGCAGCCAGCGGCAGGTGGATGGTCGCGAGCGCGACGCGAAGCGGTCCCGCGACCAGCAACATGACCGGATGCACGGCCCCGGTGCGCGCGGCGAGGTACTCCGTATGCCCGGTGAACGCGATGCCGGCCTCGTTGATCGCCGACTTCTGCAGGGGTCCGGTGACCATGGCGGCGAAATGGCCTGCGCGGCAGCCGTCCACGGCGGCATCGAGCTGGGCGAGCACGTAGCGCGCGTTGGCGGGGTCGGGCCTGCCCGCGACTGCGGCACGCGCGAGCGCCGCGGGCAGCACCGGCAGCGTGCCGCGGCGATGCGGAGCCGGGTCGCGTCCCGGCCGCCACTCGGCGGGCGCGAGCTTCAGGCGGAGCGCGCGGGCGCGCTCGGCGAACAGGGCCGGCTCGCCCGTGAAAACGAGTTCAAAGGGCCAGTCCGCGAGCGCGGCGGCGAGCGCGAGGTCGGGGCCGATGCCGGCGGGTTCGCCGGTGGTGACGACGAGGCGCTTCGCGTTCAGCGGCCGCGGAACTCGACGTACGCCTCGTCGCGGAGTCTTCGCAGCCACAACTCGGTTTCCTCGTCCACCTTGCCCTCGCGCAGCGCCGTGAGCACGCGCTGGCGGCGCACCTCGTCGCTCTGGTCGTGGGTGCGGCGGCCCAGGAGCTGCACGATGTGCCAGCCGAACTGGGTGCGGAAGGGCTCGCTGATCTGGTCCGGCTGCAGCGATGCCAGCGCTTCCTCGAACTCCGGATCGAACACGCCCGGCGCGTTCCACCCGAGATCGCCGCCGCGCGTCGCCGAGCCCGGATCCTCGGAGGTCACACTCGCGAGCGCCGCGAAATCTTCGCCTGCCAGGATCCTCCCGCGGATCGCCTCGAGTCGCTGTCGGGTAGTGGCGTCGTCCTGGACCTCATTCGGCCGCATCAGGATGTGGCGCGCGTGAATCTGCTCGACCATCATCGGGCCGCTGTCGCCGCCGCGGGTGCCGTCCAGACGCACGATGTGAAAGCCGGTCGGCGTGCGCACCGGCTCGCTGACATCGCCTGCCTGCATGCCGGCGACCAGGTCGGCGATGAACTGCGGCAGCTGGCCGAGGCGGCGCCAGCCGAGCTTGCCGCGGTCGAGCGCGGACTGCGCATTCGAGTAGGCGAGCGCGAGCTGGCCGAAATCCTCTCCGCCTTTTGCCCTGGCATGGACGTCGCGCGCCAGCGACTCGACGCGCCCCATCTGTTCCGCGGCCGCGGACTCCGGCAGCGACAGCAGTATGTGGGAAACGTCGTACTCGGCATTCACGTCGGCCTGGGCGGCCTGGCGCTCGAGCGCCTGGTCGAGTTCTCGCGGCGAGACGTAGATGCGCGGGATCACATCGCGCTGGCGCAGGAGCTGCAGCGTGATTTCGCGGCGCATCTCGTCGCGGTAGGTCGCGTAATCGATGCCCTGGGCCGCGAGCACCGCGGGCATCTGCTCGAACGGCAGGCTGTTCCTGCGCGCGACGTCGCGCAGCGCCTCGTTCAGCATCTCATCCGACACCTGCACGCCGAGCCGGCCGGCACGCTGCATCTGGATCTCCTGCAGCACCAGCCGCTCGAGCACCTGCTGGCGCACGACGTCGGCGCTCGGCACCTGCGTGCCCTGTTCGCGCAACCGTTCCAGGATCAACGCGGTCTGGCTGTCGAGCTGGCTCTGCAGCACGATGCCCTCGTTGACGATGGCGACGACGCGATCGAGCGGGATGCCGCTGGTCGAAAGTTCGCGGGTCTGCGCGGGTGCCCCGACGGGCAGCAGCAGGGCGACCAGGGGCAGGACGGCGGCTAATGGCGACAGCGGCGGCTTCATGAGGCTTCCGGGTCAGAGCAAGGCAGCGGAGGCGGGGGAGTATCCACGAATGCTCCGCTGCAGGAAAGTGTCGTCCCGGGTTCCGACCGACGACAGGCCCTTGAGTTCCAGCTGCAGCATCACCGAAGTGTCGTTCTCGCCGGTCCGGTTCGAGACGTAGCGGCGCCCGACCACGCGGATGCGCCAGCAGCAGCCCGAGTATTCGAACCCGGCGAAGCGGTCGATGGAGTTGCTCTCCCTGACGGAATAGACCTGGCGCGCGAACACCTGCCAGGACGGCGACACCCGCCAGGCCGCGGAACCGTCCCATTGCTCGAGCAGTCCGTCGCGGTAGCGGTAGCCGAGGTTGAACACGGTGCCCGGTCCTGGCCGGTACTGGACGCCCGCCTGGCCGAGCACCGTGTCCGATTCCTCGTCGTCCCATTCCACCGCGAATCGCGCGCTCCAGCGCCGCCACGCCGTGACTTCGATTTCGCCGACCAGGTTCGAGGCGTCGCGCGACGCGGGCGGCTCGGCGGGCAGCGTGACACGGGGCGTTTCGAAGAAGAATCGCTGGCCGATGGTCGCGGCCAGGAATTGCTGGCCGGTATCGGCGTGCACGAAACGCGTGGTGACGCCGGCCGCCAGTTCGTTGGCGTCGCCGAGCCGGTCCGCGCCGACGTAGCGGTTGGTGCGGAACAGCTGCACCAGGTTGAGGTCCGGCAGCGCCGTGTCGAACACCGGCAGGTCGGTCTGGTCGCGGAACGGGATCCACGTGTAACGCAGGCGCGGTTCCAGCGTCTGCATGATCCCGCCCGGCGATCCCGCCTCGCGCTCGAAGATGAGGCCGGCGTCCAGCGAGATGACCGGCGCTTCGCGGTCCGGCGCATCGTCGACGCCGGTTCCCGCGTCCTCCAGGCGGTAGCCGGTCAGGCGCCAGGCCGCGCTGGGCTCCAGATGCCAGCCGGGGCCGCGCAGCGACCAGGCGAGGCGCGGCTCGAGATCGACGCGCAGCCCGGTGACGCCCACGTCGCGCTCGAACCAGACGGCCTCGGAGTCGAGCGAGGCCGCGAGTCCGCCGGCGAGCGGCCAGCGGCCCGTGAACGCGAGTTGCGGCAGCCGCGAATAAGGACGCGAACCCGGATCCACGCTGCGGTCGATGGTCTGGAAGTCCTGCAGGCGGCTGTCCAGGCGCCAGCCGCGTCCGAGCCAGGACAGCCGCAGGAAGCGGTCGAGGTAGGAGACGCTGGTACCGTCAGGCCCGAGGCCGAAGTCCTCGAAGTACAGGCCGTCGCTCGCGTCGGAGAAATCGACGTCCAGGCGCAGGCGGTCCGTGAACGCGGTCCGGTGCAGCAGCGAGCTCAGGCGCCGGTCGCGGCTGGCGACGTTGTCGCTCGGGAGGAAACGGGTTGCGATCTCGCCGCGGCTCTGCGCCGTCAGGTACCGGAACTCGGCGTCGAGGCCGGCGCCGCGCCGCGACAGCAGGAACGGCGTCAGCGTCATGTCGTAGTTCGGCGCGAGATTGAAGTAGTAGGGCGCGCCGAGCTCGAAGCCGCCCTTGTCGGAATTGCCGAACGACGGGAACAGGAAGCCGGACTTGCGCGCCTCGCCCACCGGGAACGAGATCACCGGCGCGTACAGCACCGGCACGCCCTTCAGCGTGACGCGCACGTTGCGGCCTTGGCCCCGCTGGGCACGCTGGTCGATGTCCACCGACGAGGCGCGCAGCAGCCAGTCCTCGTTGCCGGCAGGACAGGTCGTGAAGCTCACTTCGCGCGCCGCCATGTCTCCCGTCGCCGTCATCTCGAGTTCGCTCGCGGTGCCCCGTGCGGGACGCAGCGGCAGCTCGAATTCGGCGCCGGTGAAGCGTCCGCCGCCGCCGGTCAGCCAGGAACCGCTCGAACCCTTCAGGCGCAGTTCCGGCGTGCGGTACTCGACGTCGCCGTCGACCTCGAAACGCTGGTCGGAAGCATGGAAGGTCGCGGATTCCGACGTCAGCGTGCGATCGCCCTGGCGCACCGTGACGCCGCCAGTGAGCGTGGCGTCGCCTTCGCGAGAGACGTCGGCTGCACCGCTCGTGACCTGCACCGGAAGCTCGCTCGCAGCGAGCGTCACGCCCGGCAGGCTGCCGGCGGCGGGCGGCGCATCAGGCGCGGGCCACAGGCAATCCTCGGCGGCGGCCGGGCCGGCGACGGCGGCGAGCGCGATCGGAATGATGAAACGGCGCGAAAACACGGTAGCGCCGAAGTCTATAATGCGAGCCCCCCGGCCGTCGCCTGCGCATGACATCGACACCAAACGCTGACCCGCGGCTCTCGAGTCTCGAACGATGGGTCGCAGGCCTGCCGGGCGCGCCGATCCTGCGCATCCAGCCGGCCACCGCGGATGCGAGTTTCCGCCGCTACTTCCGCGTGTTGCGCGAGGGCGGCGCCACGCAGGTCGCGATGGACGCGCCCCCCGAGCACGAGAGTCTCGACGCATGGCTGCGAGCCGCGCGCATCCTCGCCGCCACCGGCGTCAACGTGCCGGCGATCATCGCCGCGGACACCGAGCAGGGCTTCGTGCTCACGAGCGACCTCGGACGCCAGCACTACCTCGAGGCGCTCGCGGCGGGCGCCGATCCCGAGCCCCTGTACACGGATGCGATCGACGCGCTCGTGCAGCTGCAGTCGGCCGATGCGGCAGCGACGTCGGCGCTGCCGCCCTACGATCGCGAACTGCTGCGGCGGGAGATGGAACTGTTCCCCGAGTGGTTCCTCGGACGCCATCTCGGCCTCGCGCCGGTCGCCGCGGAACGGCGCGCGATCGAAGACGCCTTCGACTGGCTCTGCAACGAGGCGCTCGCGCAGCCGGTCGTGCTGGTGCACCGCGACTACCACTCGCGCAACCTCATGGTCTGTCCGGCCGCGAATCCGGGCATCGTGGATTTCCAGGATGCAGTGCGCGGGCCGGTCAGCTACGACCTGGTGTCGCTGCTGAAGGACTGCTACGTAGTCTGGCCACGCCACCGCGTGCTCGCCTGGCTCGACCGCTACCGCGAGCGCGCCGCGGCCGCCGGCATCCCGGTGGGCGCGGGTCGCGAGCAGTTCCTGCACTGGTTCGAGCGCATGGGCCTGCAGCGGCATGTCAAGGTGCTCGGCATCTTCGCGCGGCTGTGGCACCGCGACGGCAAGCCGGGCTACCTCGCGGACCTGCCGCGGGTGCTCGACTACACGATGGGAGCCGCCGCCGCCGAACCGGCGCTTGCCGCATTCGACGCCTTCCTCCGCCGCCGCGTGGCGCCGGCATTCGCCACCGCCGCGCGCCACGCGGGAACCGCGCGTTGAAGGCGATGATCCTCGCGGCCGGGCGCGGAGAGCGCATGCGCCCGCTCACGCTCAACCGCCCGAAACCGCTGCTCGAAGCGGGTGGCCACCGGCTGGTCGAGTATCACCTTGCGGCGCTCGCCAGGCACGGCGTCGCGGAAGCCGTCGTGAACCTCTCGTGGCTGGGCTCGATGATCCGCGAGGCGCTCGATGGCGGGCAGCGACACGGGATCCGGATCCACTACAGCGACGAAGGTCCCGAGCCGCTCGGCACGGGCGGCGGAATCTTCAGGGCGCTGCCGCTGTTCGGCGAGGAGCCGTTCCTGGTCGTCAATGGCGACGTCTGGAGCGACTTCGCACTCGGGTCGCTGCGCCGCCCCGCCGGTTCGCTCGGGCACCTGGTGCTGGTGGAAAACCCGGCGCACCATCCCGGCGGCGACTACAGCCTGGATGCGACCGGCAGCATCCACGCGCTGCCGAACCGGCTGACCTACGCAGGCATCTCGATGCTCGATCCGGCGCTGTTCTCGGGCTGCAGTGCGGGCGTGTTTCCGCTCAAGCCGCTGCTCGATCGCGCGATGCAATCGGGGCGCCTCACCGGCCAGCGCCACGGCGGCGCGTGGACCGACGTCGGCACGCCCGAGCGGCTCGCCGCGCTCGACGGCGAATTGCGGCTCGGCCGCGTGCGGCATCCGGTGCTGTCGTCGCCGGTCGGCTAGGAGCACTGTCGTGGGCAGCGACATGACTCAGATTCGGCCATTCTCTGCATGCTGCAGCGCGGAAAGAGCGGGAGCGGCCCGCTCGCTATTCGCGGCCTCAAGTGGAACTGAGGGCGGAGGAGCAAGCCGACTGATCTCCAGCGGCTGAGCCCGGCGCAATGACTGTAGGTCAACTGTCCTGTTGACCAATTGCCGGAGCGGCTGCACGCTTGAAGAACCGTGTGACCGGCCGAACATGCGCATCGCAACCTTCAACGTCGAGAATCTCTTCTCCCGCGCCCGCGTGCTCAATCTGGCCACGTGGGCAGATGGAAAGCCGATCCTCAATGAGTTCAGCGCGCTCAGCGCGCGGCTACGGAAAGCCAACTACACCGCGGCCGACAAGGCGGCGATCATCGCCTCCATCAAGAAACTTGGTCTCAGCAAGTCGGACGAGTCCAAGTTCGTGATCCTGCGGCAGAATCGGGGCAAACTCATCAAGCGACCGCAGAACGGACCCTTCCAGGTAGTCGCAAACGGCCGTGGGGACTGGATCGGTTGGCTCGACCTCAAACGGGAGGCGGTGAATGAGATCGCCACGCGCATGACCGCAAAGGTGATTGACGAGTTGCAGGCCGACGTCCTTGGTGTCGTCGAGGCCGAAGACCGGATCGCCCTCAGGCAGTTCAATGATCAACTGCTGGCGCCGGTGGGCGTTGCGCAGGACAGCATCATGCTGATTGACGGGAACGATGAGCGCGGGATCGATGTCGGTCTATCGACTCGCAACGGATTTCAGATCGAATCGATGGTGAGCCACGTCGATGACCGCGTTGGCAGCGCGCGCGTGTTCAGCCGAGATTGCCCGGAATACAGCGTGCGAAAAGGCAACCAGCAGTTGCTGGTACTCGTGAATCATTTCAAGAGCAAGGGCTTCGGGTCGCCGGCCGCATCCAACGCGCGGCGCAAGGCGCAGGCCACACGCGTCCGCGAGATATACCAGGCGCGGCGAGCGTCGGGAGTCGACAACATCGCGATTGTCGGCGACTTGAACGATACGCCGGCCAGCGATCCCCTGTCACCGTTGCTGCAGAACGGGTCAGACCTCCGTGACATTTCACAGCATGCGTCATTTGTGAGCGACGGGCGCCCCGGGACGTTCGGGAACGGGACGGCATCGAACAAGATCGACTATGTCTTGCTGTCTCCAGGGCTCTTTCAGCGTGTGACAGCGGGCGGTGTTTTACGGAAGGGTGTGTGGGGTGGAGTGAACGGCACCCTCTTTCCGCACTTTGCCGAGATGACCGAGCCGCATCATGCGGCGTCGGATCATGCGGCGTTGTTTGCCGATATCCAGCTCTGACCAGCCGCCCGACTGGGCGCCCTGGTGCCGCCCGCGCGTATCTCTGACGGGGTACCACGGGGCCTTGCTCCGCCCGCGGCGCTGCGTGCTGCGATCACCCCATCGGGATCGTGCAGTACCGGCGGTGCAGGGGCCGGCTGACGGCGATCGCCCACATCGGGAAGCCGGCGCTCATCGGACTGCGCGGGCGGGCAGACCCGCTATCCGGGGCCGTCCGGTGCTGTGGCCGCCGGTCAGTTAGGATAAGTGCAGTGCGTCACCGGCTCCATGCAAATGTCTGACTTCAAGGGTATCAAGCTGCAGGTCGAACCGCCGCGCGTGGTCAGCGGCGAGAAGTACCTGACGCCACAGGGCTTCACGGCGATCCGCGACGGCATCAAGCGCAGTGCGCAGGAGGCGCCGATCCGCCCGGGTGCGAAGCCGAAATGGCTGCGCGCGCCGATGCCGGCGGGCGCGCGCTTCGACGAGGTGCGCCGCACCGTGCGCGAGCACCGGCTCGCCACGGTCTGCGAGGAGGCGCACTGCCCGAACATCGGCGAGTGCTGGAACGCGGGCACGGCGACCCTGATGCTGATGGGCGCGGTGTGCACGCGCGCTTGCCGCTTCTGCGCGGTAGACACTGGCAACCCGCACGGCTGGCTCGACCCCGAGGAACCCGCGAACGCGGCGCGCACGGTCCGGCTGATGGGACTCGGCTACGTGGTGCTGACTTCCGTCAATCGCGACGACCTGCCCGATGGAGGAGCTGGTCATTTTGCAGCCTGCGTGCGCGCGTTCAAGGCGCTGTCGCCTAAGACGGCCGTCGAGGCGCTGACCCCGGATTTCCAGGGCGTGCTCGCGGACGTCGAAACCGTCGTGGACTCCGGGGTCGAGGTGTTCGCGCAGAATGTCGAGACCGTGGAGCGGCTCACGCACCCGGTGCGCGACCCGCGCGCCGGCTACGCGCAGACGCTTTCCGTGCTCGCGCACGCGAGGCGCCACCGCCCGCAGGTGCTCACCAAGACGAGCCTGATGCTCGGTCTCGGCGAGGCCGAGTCAGAGCTGCTCGCGACCATGGACGATTTGCGCGCGATCGGCTGCGACCTGCTGACGCTCGGCCAGTACCTGCGTCCGACCGTCAATCACCTGCCGGTCGAGCGCTACGTGACGCCCGCGGAGTTCGCGCATTACCGCGACGAGGCGCTCGTGCGCGGCTTCCGCGAATGCGTTTCCGGGCCGATGGTGCGCTCGAGCTACCGCGCGGAGCGTGCACTCGCGGGCGACAACTGCGGGCTGCCCTGATGCACCCGTTTCCGCACCATTACCAGGTCCACGTGCACGCGACGCCGGCCATGCCGCTCGCGCTCACGGGCGAAGGACTGCCCGCGCTCGACTCGCTGCCGCCGCCGCAGTTCGACGGGCCGGGCGGCTACTGGTCGCCCGAGACGCTGCTGCTCGCGGCGGTCGGCGATTGCGTCGCACTGACTTTCCGCGCCATCGCGAAGGGCTCGCGCTTCGAGTGGCGGGACTGGTCGGCGGACGTGGAGGGCGTACTCGAACGCTTCGAGGGCAACAGCCGCTTCACGCAGATCCACATGCACGTGAAACTGACGGTGCCGCCCGGCAGCGACGCCGCGCGCGCGCGGCTGCTCGCGGAGAAAGCCGAAAAGGGCTGCCTGATCTCGAATTCGCTGACCGCCACGCGCCACCTCGAATGCGAGGTGGTCGAGGGCGCATGAACGCGCTGCTGCGCTGGCTCGGCCGCGTGGATTACGCGCCGACCTGGCGCGCGATGCAGGCCTTCACCGACGTCCGAGGCGATGGGACTCCGGACGAGGTCTGGTTCCTCGAGCATGGGCCGGTCTTCACCCAGGGACTCAACGGGCGCGCCGAACACCTGCTCGCGCCCGGCGACATCCCGGTGGTCGGGATCGACCGCGGCGGCCAGGTGACCTTTCACGGGCCGGGCCAGCTCGTCGTCTACCCTTTGCTGGACCTGCGCCGGCGCGGCATCGGCGTGCGCGAACTCGTGGTCGCGCTGGAGAGCGCCGTCGTCGGGTTCGCCGCCACCCACGGCATCGAGGCGGCCGGGCGGCGCGACGCACCCGGCGTCTACGTGCGCGCGCGCAAGCTCGCCAGCATCGGGTTGCGCATCCGGCGCGGATGCAGCTACCACGGCCTCGCGCTCAATGTGGACATGGACCTCGAGCCGTTCACCCGCATCAACCCCTGCGGCATGGCGGGCCTTGCGATGACGCAGCTCGCGGAGCAGGGTGCGGCCCTTTCCTTGCGGGCCGCAGCGGAGGAGCTCGCGCCGCGACTCTGCGCCGGGCTCGGCCTCGATTGGGACGGCCGCTGGCTGGGAGCGCCGGAACCCGCGCGGCCGCCTCAGAGCGCGACCAACACCACGCCGCTCGCGGTCAGGTCCTGGTAGATCGCATCGAGCTGCGCACGGCTCTCGGCGCGGATCGTGTACGTCAGCGCCAGGAACCTGCCCTCCCGGCTGGTGCGCTCCGAGATGCGCGCGGGTTCGAGCGGGCCGGCGTGGCGCTCGACGATCGCGAGCGTCAGCGTGCGGAACGACTCGGTGTCGCGCCCCATCACCTTGATCGGAAACTCCGCCGGGAAGCGCAGCAGCTCCCCGGCGTCGCTCATGACGGCAGCGCCGTCGAGAACTCCGCGATCGTGGCGCGGAAGTCCGCGTGGACGTGCCGGAACACCGGACCGGGCCGCCCGTCGCCGACCGGCCTGCCGTCGAGGCGCGTGACCGCGCGGATGCCGCCGCCCGCCGAGGCGATGAGGATCTCGTCCGCGGCGCGCAGTTCCGCTTCTGCGACCGGGCGCCGGTCGACCGCGATGCCGGCGCGCGCGGCAAGTTCGTGCAGAACGCCGCGGGTCGTGCCCGGCAGCAGCGAGTGGCCATGGGGCGGCGTCGCGATGCCCCCCGCCTTCACGACGTGGACGCTCGAAGTGCTGCCCTCCGTCAGCCAGCCGTCGCGCAGCAGGATCGACTCGGTCGCGCCCGCGTCCGCCGCCAGCCAGCGCAGCAGCACGTTGCCGAGCAGGGACGTGGTCTTGATGTCGCAGCGCGCCCAGCGCAGGTCCGCCGCGGTCACCGCCTGCGTGCCCTGCTCGATCAGCGCGGCGGGCTGAACCGGGAGCGGCGACACGCAGGCGAACACGGTCGGGGCCATGCCGGGCTTCGGCACGTGGAAGCGCTCGGGATCGGCGCCGCGCGTCACCTGCGCGTAGAGCAGGAGATCGCCGCCGCCATTGCCGTGCACCAGCTTGCCGAAAGCGGCGAGCCAGCCGGCGCGGTCGAGCGCGGGCGGCATGCGGATCTCGCGCAGGCTGCGGTCGAGACGCTCCAGGTGCGCGTCGAGGCGGTAGGCGCGGCCGCCGTAGACCGGCAGCACCTCGTATACGCCGTCACCGAACAGGAAGCCGCGGTCGAGCGGCGAGATGCGCGCCTGCTCGAGCGGGAGCAGCCTTCCATTCAGCCAGACCAGCGCGAGCGGCATCAGGCGAACCAGGACAGGATCGTGTCCCAGATCCTGCGGAAGATGTTGCCGCGCGGGACCTCGGCAAGCGGCGACAACGGCGCCTCCGCGACCACCTTGCCGTCCACCAGCGCGCGCATCAGCCCGGTGCGGTCCGAGATCGACAGCGGCGCGAACAGTTTGGGCGCGAGTTCGACCACAAAGGTCGCCCGCTCCGCCTGGCCGCGCGGCAGCGTGACCCAGAGGTCCTGCGCGACGCCCACGGGGGCGCGCCCGCCGCGCGCCCTGTAGACGCGCTGCACCGCCAGTTCCTCTCCGGCCCCCTTGAGCTTCGTGGTTTCGAAGAACGAGAAGCCGTAGTTCAGCAGTGCGAGGCTCGCATCCTCGCGCGACTTCATGCTGTCGGTTCCCATCACGACCGCGACCAGGCGCATGCCTTCGCGCTTCGCTGACGACACCAGGCAGTAGCCCGCGGCGTCCGTCATGCCGGTCTTGACGCCGTCCACGCTGGGGTCGCGGCCCAAGAGCCCGTTGCGATTCGGCTGCGTGATCCGGTTCCAGGTGAAATCGCGCTGCGAGTACCAGCGGTAATACTCCGGGAACTCGCGGATGATCGCACGCGTCAGGCGCGCGATGTCGGCCACGGTCATGCGATGGTCCGGGCCGGGCAGGCCCGTCGAGTTCTCGAAGCGGCTGCCGCGCATGCCGAGCCGCTCCGCGTACTGGTTCATCAGCGCGGCGAAGGTCTCCTCGGTGCCGGCGACCGCCTCGGCGAGCGCGATGGTGGCGTCGTTGCCGCTCTGCACGATCATGCCCTGGATCAGCACCTCGGCCGGCACCCTTGTGCCGACGTCGACGAAGGTGCGCGAGCCCTCGGCCTTCCAGGCGCGCTCGCTGATCGGGATTTCCGAGTCGAGCCGGAGCTTGCCGTCCTCGAGCGCATGGAAGACCGCGTAGGCGGTCATGAGCTTGGTGAGGCTCGCGGGTTCCACGCGGGCATCGGCGTCCCTGCTCGCGAGCACCGCGCCGCTGTCCTGGTCGACCAGGATCCAGGCCGTGGCCGGGAGCGTCGGCGGTGGCGGCACGGGTGGCGCCTCCGCGCGCGCGGCGGCGGCGCAGAGGGCAAGCAGGGCGATGGACGGAATTCTCATGAACACCTCATTACTGTAGTGCAAGCCGCGGCGACTCGGCGCCTGCGGCGCGCATGCGCTCGATGAGCGCGTCGAACTCGGCGACGCTGCCGACCGGGCCCGCGCGCACCCGGAACAGGCGGCGCCCGTCGACGCGTGCCTCGCTGACCGCGACGCCATTGATGCCGGCATCCGTGAGCCGGTCGGCCAGACGGCGCGCATTGTCCAGGTCGGCGAACGCGCCGGCCTGGGCGAAGAATCGGGCGCCGGGCGCCGGGGGCGCCGCAGCGGGCGCAGGCGTGCCGCCTGCCGCGAGGCTCTGCACCTCGACGAGCGCCGTGCCGGTGCCGATCATGCCGAGCTGCTCGGCCGCGGCGCGCGACAGGTCGATGATGCGGTTCTTCGCGAACGGGCCGCGGTCATTGAGCCGCACCTCCACGCTGCGGCCATTCTCGAGGTTCGTCACGCGCACCCAGGCCGGCAGCGGCAGCGTCGGGTGCGCGCCCGTCATGGCGTGCATGTCGTAGATCTCGCCGGTCGCGGTGCGCCTGCCATGGAAATCCGGCCCGTACCAGGACGCGACGCCGCGCTCGAGGTAGCCGGCCGCGCTGTCCTGCACCACGTAGCGGCGGCCGTTGACCTCGTAGAACGGCGGGTTGCCGCGGTCCGCGCGCGGCTCGTCGCGCGGGGCCTGCGGCCGCGTCGGCTGCGTCGAGCAGGCGGCGAGCGCTGCGAGCGCCAGCAGCGAGCAGAAGTCGCGGATGCGGATCATGGCGCGGCGGGGAGCAGCGACTCGACGCGGCGGCCGAGGTCGTGCACGGCGAGGGCGTAGAGCACGCTCCTGTTGTAACGCGTGATCACGCCGAAGTTGTGAAAGCCCGCGCGCAGCTCGGGGCCTGCCTCTCCGTCGACCCGCACCAGGAGCGCGGGCGCACCGTCGTCCAGCCGCGTGTCGAAACGCAGGCCGCCGGCGCGCAGCCTGGCGACCGTGGTGTCCGGCGCGAGCTTGCCGGAAGCGAGGCCGTCAAGGCGCGGGAACCAGGCCACCGCCGGTTCCGCGACCTGCTCGCCGGCACGCCAGTCGTGCTTCGCCAGGTAGTTCGCGACGCTTGCGATGACGTCGTCCCAGCTTCCCCAGAGGTCGCGGCGCAGGTCGCCGTCGCCGTCGACCGCAAAGGCCCGGTAGCTGCGCGGCATGAACTGCGCGTTGCCCATGGCGCCGGCATAGGAACCGAGCACCGTGGCGAAGTCCACCTGTTCCTCCCGCGCCAGCAGCAGGAACTGCTCGAGTTCGCCGCGGAAGTACGCGCTGCGCGGCGGGTAGTCGAAGGCGAGCGTGGCGAGCGCATCCAGCACGCGGAATCGGCCGGTGATGCGGCCGTAGTAGGTTTCGCAGCCGATGATGCCGACGATCACGTGCGGCGCGACGCCGGTCTCGCGCGCGGCAAGCTCGATGCGCGCGCGGTGCTGGATCCAGAACTCGACGCCTGCCGCGATGCGCTCGGCCGTCAGGAAATGCCGCCGGTACTGGTGCCAGGGCATGACCTGCTCGGCCGGCCGGCTGATCAGCTCGATGATGCGCGGCTGGGTCTCGGCGGCCGCGATCACGTCCGACAGCCATCCGGAGTCGAAGTCGTGCTTGCGGCGCATCTCCTCGACGAATGCGCGCACGTCCTCGCGGCTGCCGTCGAGGGCGGCCGCGCAGGGCGCCGCGAGCGCGAGGAGCGCACAGGCAGACCATCGCAGCATCCCTGTCGCGTTCAAGCAGACGATCGGAGGCACCTCAACCCACGAGCTTGCGGCTGGAGTACAGCGACATCAGGATACCGAAGCCCGCCATCAAGGTCACGAACGAAGTGCCGCCGTAACTGACGAGCGGCAACGGCACGCCGACGACCGGCAGCAGTCCCATCACCATGCCGGCGTTGACGAAGGCATAGACGAAGAACGTCAATGCGATGCTGCCCGCCAGCAGGCGCGCGAACGCGTCGCGGCACTGCATGGCCATGAACAGTCCGCGCCCTACGACCAACGCATAGCCCGCAAGCAGCGCCACGAGGCCCAGCAGCCCGAGCTCCTCGCCGATCACGGCGAAAATGAAGTCGGTCGAGCGCTCCGGCAGGAACTCGAGCTGGGCCTGGGTGCCGTTGGTCCAGCCCTTGCCGAACACGCCGCCGGACCCGATCGCGATCTGCGACTGGATGATGTGGTAACCGGCGCCCAGCGCATCGCTTTGCGGGTCGAGCAGCGTCAGCACGCGCTGCCGCTGGTAGTCGTGCAGGAAGTGCCAGACCAGCGGGATCGCCGCGCCCATGACCGCGACGCCGCCCGCGATGAACGCCCACGACAGTCCCGCGAGCATCAGCACGATGGTCCCGGCGACCGCGACCAGGAGCGCGGTGCCGAGATCCGGCTGCTCGGCGATCAGCAGTACCGGCACGATCATGATCAGGAGCACGATGGCGACGTCCCGGGGGGACGGCGGCAGCGGACGCTGGTGCAGGTACCACGCGCACATCATCGGCACCGCGAGCTTCAGGATCTCGGAAGGCTGGAACCGGATCACGCCGAGGTCGAGCCAACGCTGCGCGCCCTTGCCGACGTCGCCCACGAACGCGACCAGCACCAGCAGGACGAGGCCTGCGGCATAGCCGGCAGGCGACAGCATGCGGAACAGGTGGTCCGGCACCTGGGCGAGCGCGACCATGACGGCGAATCCGATGCCGAGGCGGGCAAGCTGGCTCGCCCACAGCGCCGTGTTGTCGCCGGCGGCGCTGTACAGCACGAACATGCCGAAGACGCTGACGCCCACCAGCGCGGCGAGCATCATGCCGTCGAGGTGCAGGGCGCGCAGCAACCGCGCGGTCGCGGTGACCGTGCGGCGGGTGCGCGATGCAGAGAGTTCCTCGTACATCAGGGAACCGGTGGCGCAAGCCAGGCGTCGAAGACCGCGCGCGCGACCGGCGCCGCTGCGGACGCGCCGAAGCCACCGTTTTCGACCAGCACGGCGATCGCGAGTTTCGGGTCGTCCGCCGGGGCGAACGCGACGAACAGCGCATGGTCGCGCAGGCGCTCGGCCACGGTCTTTTCGTCGTAGCGCTCGGTCTGGCCCACCGAGTACACCTGCGCGGTCCCGGTCTTGCCCGCGATCGAGTACGAGGCGCCGCGCGCCGCGCGCGTCGCGGTGCCGCGCGGCCCGCTGGTGACCGCGACCATCGCGTCCACGATCGTCTCCCAGTTGGCGCGTTCGCGCAGCTCGACGGGCGGCAGTTCCTGCGGCGGCCGTTCTTCGGCCGCGCCGGTCGCCGGGTCCGCCAGCGCGCGCACCAGGCGCGGACGGAAATGCCGGCCACGGGTGGCGAGCAGCGCGGTTGCCTTGGCGAGCTGCAGGATGGTCGCAGTCCAGTAGCCCTGGCCGATGCCGACGATCACCGTCTCGCCCGGGAACCAGACCTGCTGTTCGCGGCGCGCGAAGGCGCCCTTCTTCCATTCCGGCGACGGCATGATGCCGCCGCGCTCCGGGCCGATGTCGATGCCGGTCGGCTGCCCGAAGCCCATGCGGCTCATCGCGTCGTGAATGCGCTCGATGCCGAGGGTGTTCGCGAGCCGGTAGAAGTAGACATCGCAGGACCGCATCACCGCGTTCTTCATGTCCACGGAGCCGTGGACACCGCCTCGCCTGGGCTCGCGGAAGCGATGGCGCGAGCCCGGCAGCGAGAAATGCCCGGCGCACAAGACGCGATCCTCCGGGTCGATGACCTCGTACTCGAGACCGGCGAGCGCCATGAGGGGCTTGATGGTCGAGCCAGGCGGATAAGTGCCGCGCAGCACGCGGTTGAACAACGGCTGGTCCGGGTTCTCGGTCAGCGCCAGGTAGTCGACGTTCGAGATACCGCGCGCAAAGCCGTTGGGATCGAAGGAGGGCAGGCTTGCGAACACCAGCACGTCGCCGTTCCAGGGGTCGATCGCGACCACGGCGCCGCGCCTTCCCGCCATCGCCTGCTCGGCGACGCGCTGCAGCTCGATGTCGATCGTCAGGCGCAGGTCGCGGCCCGCCCGCGGATCGCGGACCCTGAGCTCGTCCCCCGCAGGCGCCAGCGCCTCGACCGGTCGGCCTTCGGCGTTCACCAGCACCTCGCGGTAGCCGCCGGTGCCCAAGAGCTCGCTCTCGTATCCGCGCTCGACGCCGGTCTTGCCGATCACGCCGGTGCCGAAATAGCGCTCAGGGTCCACCCGCCCGAGGTCGTCCGCGCTGATCGTGCCGACGTAACCGAGCGCGTGTGCGCCGGTGGCGCCATAGGGATAGTGGCGGGCCATGCGTGTCTCGAGGAACACGCCCGGCAGCTCGTGGCGGTGCACGGCGTAGCGCGCGACTTCCTCGTCGTCGAGCTGCAGCACGATCGGCACCGCCTCGAATGACCGGCGCGACAGCACCAGCTGGCGCACGCGGGCGATGTCCTCGGGCTCGAGCAGCCCGAAGCGGCCGAGCCGCGCGAGCGTCGCATCCAGGTCGCCGGCGCGCTCGCGCACGAGCTCGAGCTGGTAGGCGGGCGTGTTTTCGGCGAGTATGCGGCCGGCCCGGTCGTAGAGGATGCCGCGGTTCGGCGGCAGCGGCTCGATGCGCGCCCGGTTGCCCTGCGACAGCTCCAGGTAATGGTCGTGCTGCAGCACCTGCAGCCAGAATGCGCGCCCCGACAGCAGCAGCACGAGCGCGGCGACCAGGCCTGCCGCCACCATCGCGCGCTGCAGAAACACGCGCTGCTCGAGCGCGTCGTCCTTGATTCGCACCCTGCGCATCAGGCGCTCACCGCCGCGCCGCGAAGCGCGCCAGGAAACCGGCCACGAGCGGCCAGCAGGCCGCGCCCGCGGGAACCGACAGCCAGCGCCGCCAGTCCGTGACCTCGTGCCCGGCCACGCCGTCCAGCCAGAACACGATGAACTCGTTGAGCCACAGGAGCGCGAGCACGACCGCCGTCTGCTGCAGCGGAGGGAAGGCGCGGATCTGCAGCCGCAACTTGGCGGCGACGTAGGCGACGACGATCAGCGCGAGCGCGTGCTGGCCGAGCAGCACGCCCTTGAATGCATCGAGCGCCAGGCCCACGCCCCAGGCGTAGAACAGTCCGGTGAGCCTCGGCGACAGCAGCGTGAACCAGAGCACCGTCAGCGCGACGAAGTCCGGACGCAGCAGCTCGAGCCAGCCCGGCAGCGGCACGACGGACGCGGCGAGCGCGACCAGGGTCAGCACCCCGATCCGCCCCCAGCCGATGGCCGCATGCGCGCGCCGCATCATTTCAGCCTCCCGCCGCCGGCTCAGCGGGCGGCGCGGGATCCGCGGGAGGCGCTTCCGGCCCCGGTCCGGCTTCCGGCTCGACCACCGCGTTGTCGAACCAGGCGAGCAGCACTTCCAGGTCGCGATCGAGCGCCGCGAGCGGCTCGGCCTGCACGTCGAGCAGAGGCTGCGCCGGGTCGCGCACGACGTTGGTGACTCGCCCGACCGGGTAGCCGGGCGGGTAGACGCCGCCGAGCCCGGAACTCACGAGCAAGTCGCCGGCGACGACGTCCGCGTTCTGGGGCAGGTACGGGAGCGACAGCAGGCCCGAGCGCCCGGTGCCGAGCGCGATGCTGCGCGCGCCTGTGCGATTCACCATCACCGGGATCGCGTGCTCGGAATCGGTGAGAAGGATGATCTCGGCCGACACCGGGCCCGCGCGGGTGACCTGTCCGTAGATGCCATTGGCATCGAGGGCCGCCTGGCCGCGGAACACGCCGTCGCGCGTGCCCTTGTTGATGAGCACGCGCTGGCGGAACGGGTCGAGATCCACGCGCAGGATCTCTGCGACCATCGTCCGCTGCACCACGCGCGCGGAGCTCTCTCGCATGGCGCGCAGGCGCTGGTTTTCCTGCTCGAGCGCGTCGAAGCGCAGCTGCCTGAGCCGGAGCACCAGGTTGTCGGCGGCGAGTTTCACGTTGTCGGCCTCGATGCGCGTGCGCGAGGCGAAGTACGCAGTGACCGAGTCCCAGGCCTCGAGCGGCGCCTGCACCATCCACTGCACGGGGTATGCGATGCCCGACATCCAGTCGCGCACGACGGCGAGGTGATGCTGGCGGTGGTCGGCGACCATGAGCCCGGCGGAGGCGAGTGCGAGCACGATCAGGCGCAGCCCCAAGGCAGGCCCGCCCAGCAGCAACGGCCGCGAATCCGGCTCGTGCGTGGTCACGGGGCCTCTAGCCGAGGCCGAACAGCCCCGGGTGTTCCTCGGACAGCTCGAGAATGCGGCCGCCGCCGCGGGCGACGCAGGTGAGCGGGTCCTCGGCGATGATGACCGGCAGCCCGGTTTCCTCCATCAGGAGCTTGTCGATGTCCTTCAGAAGCGCGCCGCCGCCCGTGAGCACGATGCCGCGCTCGGCGACGTCGGCGCCGAGTTCCGGCGGCGTCTGCTCAAGTGCCTTCTTGACCGCCTGCACGATGCCCTGCAACGGCTCCTGCAGCGCCTCGAGGATCTCGTTCGAGTTCAGGGTGAAGCTGCGCGGCACGCCTTCCGAGAGGTTGCGGCCCTTGACCGACAGTTCGCGCACGTGCTGGCCCGGGTAGGCCGAGCCGATCTCGATCTTGATGCGCTCGGCGGTCGCCTCGCCGATCAGGATGCCGTAGTTGCGGCGCACGTAGTTGGTGATCGCCTCGTCCATGCGATCGCCGCCGATGCGCACGGACTCGGCATAGACGATGCCGTTCAGCGAGATCACTGCGACTTCGGAGGTGCCGCCACCCACATCGAGCACCATCGAGCCGCGCGCCTCGTTGACCGGCAGCCCCGCGCCGACTGCGGCCGCCATCGGCTCCGGGATCACGTCGACACGGCGCGCGCCGGCGCCTTCGGCCGATTCCTGGATTGCGCGGCGCTCGACCTGGGTCGAGCCGAAGGGCACGCAGACCAGCACGCGCGGCGACGGGCGCAGCCAGCGGTTTCCGTGAACCTTGCTGATGAAGTACTGGAGCATGCGCTCGGTGTAGGTGAAGTCGGCGATCACGCCGTCCTTCATCGGTCGTACCGCCGTGATGTGTCCGGGCGTGCGGCCGAGCATCCCCTTGGCCTCGGCGCCGACCGCGATGATGGCCTTGGTCCCGCGGCCAGGCTCATCCTGGATCGCGACCACCGACGGCTCGTTCAGTACGATGCCGCGACCGCGTACGTAGATGAGCGTGTTGGCGGTGCCGAGGTCGATCGAGACGTCGCTGGAAAAATAACCCCGGAGGCTCTTGAACATGTGCGGCTAAGTACCGGTAAAGACGAGGGAACGAGGGCCGGGAGTGTAGCCTGCCATCGCGACATTCCACAAGCCGACGTGTATGATTTCCGTCAAGTTTTTCCCTTGTTTTTCCGCATCGGGGCGATCGTGACGCTGACCCGCCGCGACGTCGAAAACATCGCGCACCTCGCCCGCCTCGAGATCACCGAGGCGGAGCTGCCCGTCTACGTCCAGAGCCTCTCCGCCATCCTCGCCTTCGTCGAGCAGCTGTCGGCAGCGCCCACCGAGGGGGTCGAGCCGATGGCGCACCCGCTCGAAGGGCAGGTCCAGCGACTGCGTGAGGACCGCGTCACGGAAACCGACCGCCGCGACCGCTTCCAGGCCAATGCCCCGGCGGTCGAAGCCGGCCTCTACCTGGTTCCCCGGGTGATCGAATGAACCCGCACCGCGCGACCGCCGCCGAGCTCGGGCGGGGGCTGCGCGGGGGCCAGTACTCGAGCGTCGAAGTGACCCGCTGGTTCCTGGACCGGGTCCGGAAGGCAAATGACGCGCTGAACGCCTTTGTCACGGTGACCGAGGAACGCGCGCTCGCGGATGCTGCGCGCGCCGACGCGACGATCGCGCGCGGGGAGGGCGGGCCGCTCACGGGCGTGCCGCTCGCCCACAAGGATATCTTCTGCACGGAGGGCATCCTGACATCCTGCGGCTCGCGCATGCTCTCGAACTTCGTCGCGCCCTACGACGCGACCGTGGTCGAGCGGCTCGCGGGCGCCGGCATGGTGCTGCTCGGCAAGACCAACATGGACGAGTTCGCGATGGGCTCGTCGAACGAGACCAGCCATTACGGTCCGGTGCGCAATCCCTGGGATGGCACGAGAGTTCCCGGCGGCTCCTCTGGCGGTTCGGCGGCCGCGGTCGCCGCGCGGCTCGCGCCGGTCGCGACCGGCACCGACACCGGCGGCTCGATCCGCCAGCCCGCGGCGCTCACCGGCCTCACCGGCATCAAGCCGACCTACGGGCGCGTCTCGCGCTACGGGATGGTCGCGTTCGCCTCGAGCCTCGACCAGGCAGGCGTGCTCGCGCAATCGGCCGAGGATGCGGCGCTCGTGCTCGCCGCCATGTCGGGATTCGATGCGCGCGACTCGACCAGCGTCGATGCGCCGGTGCCGGACTACGCGGCGGGACTCGCGCGCCCGGTGAAGGGTCTGCGCATCGGCGTCATCCGCGAGTTCTTCGGCGAGGGTCTCGAGGCCGGCACCGCCGCCGCCGTGCGCGTCGCGCTCGCCGGTTTCCGCGCGATGGGCGCCGAACTCGTGGAGGTCAGCCTGCCGTCGCTGCCGATGTCCGTGCCGACCTACTACGTGGTGGCGCCTGCGGAATGCTCGTCGAACCTCTCGCGCTACGACGGCGTGCGCTTCGGGCACCGCTGCCGCGAACCGAAGGACCTGATGGACCTCTACCGGCGCTCGCGCGGAGAGGGCTTCGGGGCCGAGGTCAAGCGCCGCATCATGACCGGCACCTACGTGCTGTCGGCCGGCTACTACGACGCCTACTACCTGAAGGCGCAGAAGGTCCGGAGTCTGATCAACGACGACTTCAAGCGCGCGTTCGCCACGGTCGACGTGCTGATGGGACCGACCACGCCGACGCCGGCGTTCGGTCTCGGCGCCAAGACTGGCGACCCGATCACCATGTACCTCAACGACATCTACACGATCGGCGCCAATCTGGCCGGATTGCCGGCGGTGTCCGCACCCTGCGGCCTCGTGGACGGGCTGCCGGTCGGATTGCAGATCATCGGACCGCACTTCTCGGAAGAGCGCCTGCTCGCGGCGGCGCACGCCTGGCAGCTCGAGACCGACTGGCACCGGCGGCTGCCGCCGCTGTACGCCTGAGGCGCCCATGGCGACCGAATGGGAAACCGTGATCGGCCTCGAGATCCATGCGCAGCTCGCGACGCGCGCCAAGATCTTCTCGGGCTCGGCGACCGCCTACGGCGCGCCGCCGAATGCGCAGGCCAACCTCGTGGATCTCGGCTACCCGGGCGTGCTGCCCGTGCTGAACCGCGAGGCGGTGCGCATGGCGGTCAAGTTCGGCCTGGCGATCGGGGCGACGGTTGCGCGCCGCTCGGTGTTCGCGCGCAAGAACTACTTCTACCCGGACCTGCCGAAGGGCTACCAGATCAGCCAGTACGAGCGCCCGGTGGTCGAGGACGGCGCGGTCGAGATCGTGCTCGAGGACGGCTCGAGGAAGTCGATCGGCGTCACGCGCGCGCACCTCGAGGAGGACGCCGGCAAGTCGTTGCACGAGGGCCTTGGCGGCTCGTCAGGCATCGACCTCAACCGGGCCGGCACGCCGCTGCTCGAGATCGTCTCCGAGCCCGACCTGCGCGGGGCGCGCGAGGCGATCGCCTACATGAAGAAGGTCCATGCGCTGGTGCGCTACCTCGAGATCTGCGACGGCAACATGCAGGAGGGCTCGTTCCGCTGCGACGCCAACGTCTCGGTGCGCCACCGGGGCCGCCACGAGTTCGGGACGCGCTGCGAGATCAAGAACCTGAATTCCTTCCGCTTCGTCGAGCGCGCAATCAACTACGAGGTCGCGCGCCAGATCGAGTTGATCGAGGGCGGCGGCAGCGTGGTGCAGGAAACGCGGCTCTACGACCCAGACCGCCACGAGACGCGCTCGATGCGCTCGAAGGAAGAGGCGAACGACTACCGCTATTTCCCGGACCCGGACCTGCTGCCGCTCGCGCTCGACGAGGCCTTCATCGAGGAAGTCAGGGCGACGCTGCCGGAACTGCCCGACGCGAAGGCAGCGCGCTTTTCGCGCGACCACGGGCTTTCGACCTACGACGCCGGCGTGCTGACCGCGAGCCGCGAGCTCGCCGCCTATTACGAGGATGTCGCCGCAGCCGCCGGCGGCGAGCACAAGCTGGCGGCCAACTGGGTCATGGGCGAGCTCTCGGGCTTCCTGAACCGCGACGGCCTCGAGATCGGCGCATCGCCGGTCACGGCGGCCGCGCTCGCGGGCCTCCTGCGGCGGATCCAGGACGGCACGCTCTCCGGAAAGATCGCCAAGGAAGTGTTCGAGGCGATGTGGAACGGGCGCCAGGAGGCCGACGCGATCATCGACGCGAAAGGCCTGCGCCAGATCACCGACAGCACCGCAATCGAGTCCGCCATCCGCGCGGTGATGGCGGCGAATCCCGCGCAACTCGCGGACTACCGCGCCGGCAAGGACAAGCTGTTCGGCTTCTTCGTCGGCCAGGTCATGAAGGCCACCGGCGGGAAGGCGAACCCGGGGCAGCTCAATGAACTGCTGCGGCGGATGCTCGCGAAATGAGCGGCGACCTGCTGCACCGCTTCCTGTTCGAGCAGCTCCCGGTGCGCGGGCACCTGGTGCGCCTCGACGCCAGCTGGCGCGCGGCGATCGAGCACCACGACTACCCGCGCCCCGTGTCGGATGCGCTCGGAGAAGCGATGGCGGCATCGGTGCTGATGGCGGGCGCGCTGAAATTCGAGGGCCGCCTGTCGCTGCAGCTCGAGAGCCCGGGGCCGCTGCGCCTGCTGCTCGCACAGTGCACGCACCGTCATGCGATCCGCGGCGTCGCGCGCCACGACGAGTCCTCGCCCGCCGAGGCGGATGCGCTGCGGCTATACGGCGGCGGGCAGCTTGCAGTCACGATCGAGCAGTCCGGCGGCGGCGACCGTTACCAGGGCGTGGTGCCGCTCGAGGGCGCGCCGCTCGCCGAGAGTCTCGAGCAGTACTTCGGCAAGTCCGAGCAGCTTCCCTCGCGCCTGCTGCTCGCGGCGACGCCGGAGCGCGCGGCCGGGCTCCTGTTGCAGCGCGTCGCGGTCGGCGGCGAGGAGCAGCAGGCGGAGGCCGACGATGCATGGCGGCGCATCGGCCTGATGGCCGCCACCCTGAAGTCCGAAGAACTGCTCGCCACGCCCTGCCGCGAGCTGCTGGAGAAGCTGTTCCCCGAGGACGACATCCGGCTGTTCGAGGGATCGCCCGTGTATTTCCAGTGCAGCTGCTCGCGAGAGCGGGTCGCCGGAATCCTGCGCACGCTGGGCGGCGGCGAGATCACGGCGTTGCTCGAGGAACGCGGCGACGTCGAGGTGCGCTGCGAGTTCTGCAACCGCGCATGGCGCTTCGACGCGGTCGACGTGGCGGCGCTGTTCGCGCCGGAGGCGCTCCAGCAGGCGCCGCCCGGTATCCACTGACGCGCGAAGCCTTAGTCTCGCAGCCGGCGGCTTGTATACTCGATCGGATGTCCGTCCGCCCGCCCGTGCAGGTGTCGTTCGAGTTTTTCCCGCCCAACGACGAGTCCATGGCGCGCACGCTGTGGGACTCGATGGAGCGGCTGGCGCCGCTCGCCCCGCGGTTCGTGTCGGTCACCTACGGCGCCGACGGCTCGACGCGCGACCGCACCCACCGCGTGGTCACGCGCGTGCTGCGCGAGACCAGCCTGACCGCGGCGCCGCACCTGACCTGCATCGGCGCGAGCCGCGGCGAGATCGAGGAAGTCGCACGCGGCTACTGGCAGGCCGGCGTGCGCCACATCGTCGCGCTGCGCGGCGACCCGCCGGCCGGCAGCCGCAGCTACGTTCCGCATCCCGGCGGCTTCGCGCACGCGGTGGACCTGGTCGCGGGGCTGCGGCGGGTCGCCGACTTCGAGGTGTCGGTCGCGGCGTTTCCGGAGACGCACCCGGAGGCGGCTTCGCGCGAGGCCGACCTCGACAATCTCAGGCGCAAGCTGGACGCGGGCGCCGTGCGCGCGATCACCCAGTTCTTCTTCGACGCCGACCTGTTCCTGCGCTTCCGCGACGACTGCGCCGCGCGCGGCATCCGTGCCGCGATCGTGCCGGGCATCCTGCCGATCACGCGCTTTCCGCAGCTCCTGCGCTTCGCCGAGCGCTGCGGTGCGGCGGTTCCGGGCTGGCTGGTCGAGCGATTCGAAGGGCTCGACGACGACCCGGAAACGCGCAAAATGATCGCGGCCTCGGTCGCCATCGAGCAGGTCGCGCGGCTGCGCCGCGAGGGCGTCGACGAGTTTCACTTCTACACGTTGAACCGCGCCGAGCTGACCTACGCGATCTGCCACGCGCTCGGGATCCGCGCCCGATGAACCGCGAGGAACGCAACGCCGCGCTCGCGCGCGCGCTTGGCGAGCGCATCCTCGTACTGGACGGCGCGATGGGCACAATGTTCCAGCGCGCAGGTCTCGAAGGTTCCGACTACCGCGGGCGGCGCTTCGCGAGCTGGCCGCGCGAGCTCAAGGGCGCGAATGACCTGCTGTCGCTGACCCGGCCGGAGCTCGTCGCCTCGATCCATCGCGAGTACCTGGCGGCCGGCACCGACATCATCGAGACCAACACCTTCAATGCGAGCGCTCCGTCGCTCGCCGACTACGGTCTCGAGGAGTTCGTCGGCGAGATCAATCTCGAATCGGCGCGCATCGCGCGCCGGGCCGCGGACGCGGCATTCGCCAGGGACGGCCGGTTGCGCTGGGTCGCGGGCGCGCTCGGGCCCACCAGCCGCACCGCGTCGCTGTCGCCGGACGTCAACGATCCGGGCTTCCGCAACACCAGCTTCGAGGCGCTGCGGCAGACCTACGGCGTCGCCGCACGCGCGCTGATCGAGGGCGGCGCGGACCTGCTCGTGGTCGAAACCGTGTTCGACACGCTGAACGCGAAGGCGGCGCTCTACGCGATCGCCGAGGCGTTCGAGGCGCTCGCGGTCGAGATGCCGCTCGTCGTTTCCGGCACCATCACCGACGCTTCCGGCCGCACGCTCTCGGGCCAGACGGTCGAGGCGTTCTGGAACTCGGTACGCCACGCGCACCCGCTCGCGGTCGGGCTCAATTGCGCGCTGGGGGCCAGGCAGCTGCGCCCGCACGTCGAGGAGATGTCGCGCGTGGCGGACTGCTTCGTCAGCGCCTACCCGAATGCGGGCCTGCCGAACGCCTTCGGCGACTACGACGAGGCCGCCTGCGAGACCGCCGCGCATCTCGGCGAATGGGCACAGGCGGGGCTCGTCAACATCGTCGGCGGCTGCTGCGGCACGACGCCCGAGCACATCGCCGCGATCGCGCAGGCGGTCGCGGGGCTGCCGCCGCGCCGGCCGGCAAGGCCTCCGCGGCGCTGTCGGCTGTCCGGGCTCGAGGCGCTCAACATCGAGCCGGAGATGCTGTTCGTCAACGTCGGCGAGCGCACCAATGTCACGGGCTCGGCGAAGTTCCGCAAGCTGATCGAGGCCGGCGACTACGGCACGGCGCTCGCGATCGCGCGCGACCAGGTCGCGAACGGCGCGCAGATGATCGACGTCAACATGGACGAGGGGATGCTCGATTCGCAGGCCGCGATGGTGAAGTTCCTGCACCTGGCCGCCGCCGAGCCGGACATCGCGCGCGTACCGGTCATGGTCGACTCGTCCAAGTGGTCGGTGATCGAGGCAGGACTGCGCTGCCTGCAGGGCAGGGGCGTGGTCAACTCGATCTCGCTCAAGGAGGGGGAGGGCCCGTTCCTCGAGCAGGCCGCGAAGGTGCGCCGCTATGGCGCTTCTGCGGTCGTGATGGCCTTCGACGAGCAGGGCCAGGCCGACACCATCGAGCGCAAGGTCGCGATCTGCGAGCGCGCGTATGCGCTGCTGACGCAGCGCGCCGGCTTTGCGCCCGAAGACATCATCTTCGACGCCAACATCTTCGCGGTCGCGACCGGCATCGAGGAGCACGCGGACTACGGCCGCGCCTTCATCGAGGCGGTGCGCCTGGTCAAGGAACGCTGCCCGGGATCCCTCACCAGCGGCGGCGTCAGCAACGTCTCGTTCGCGTTCCGCGGCAACGACACCGTGCGCGAGGCGATGCACGCGGTGTTCCTGTACCACGCGATCCGCGCCGGCCTCGACATGGGCATCGTGAATGCGGGCCAGCTCGGCATCTACGAGGAGATCCCGCCGGAACTGCGCGAGCGCGCCGAGGACGTGATCCTGAACCGGCGTCCGGACGCGACCGAACGGCTGCTGGAGATCGCCGGGCGCTACCGCGGCGGCGCGGCGGAGCGCCGCGTCGAGGATCTCGGCTGGCGCGAATGGCCGGTCGCGAAGCGCCTCGAGCACGCGCTCGTGAAGGGCATCGACGAATTCGTCATCGCGGACGTGGAGGAGGCGCGGGTCGCCGCGGAGAAGCCGCTCGACGTGATCGAAGGCCCGCTGATGGACGGCATGAACGTGGTCGGCGACCTGTTCGGCTCGGGCCGGATGTTCCTGCCGCAGGTGGTCAAGTCGGCGCGGGTCATGAAGCGGGCGGTCGCGCACCTGGTACCGTACATCGAGCGCGAACAGGGCGGAGCCCGCGCGCGCAACGGACTGGTCGTCATGGCGACCGTCAAGGGCGACGTGCACGACATCGGCAAGAACATCGTGGGCGTCGTGCTCCAGTGCAACAACTTCGAGATCGTGGATCTCGGCGTGATGGTGCCGGCCGAACGGATCCTCGAGACGGCGCGCGACAAGGGGGCCGACATGATCGGGCTGTCGGGGCTGATCACGCCCTCGCTCGACGAAATGGTGCACGTGGCGCACGAAATGAAGCGCCAGGGCTTCACGATCCCGCTGCTGATCGGCGGCGCCACGACCTCGCCGGCCCACACCTCGGTGCGCATCGAGCCCGAGTACCCGCACGGCGTGCTCTACGTCAAGGATGCCTCGCGCTCGGTCGGCGTGTGCCAGTCGCTGGTCTCGCCGGAATCGCGCGCCGCGTTCATCGAGCGCGCGCGCACCGAGCACGCCGCGCGGCGCGACCAGCATGCGGGGCGGCGCCGGCGCCCCGATGCGCTCGCCCTCGCCGAAGCTCGCGAGCGCGCGCCGCGGCTCGACTGGTCGTCCTATCGCCCGGTGGCGCCGCAGTTCACCGGTGCGCGGTCGTTGCCTCCGCTTCCGCTCGCGGAACTCGTGCGCTACGTCGACTGGATGCCGTTCTTCAATGCCTGGGAGTTCCCGGGGCGGTTCCCGGACATCCTGAAGGATCCGGTGCGCGGCGAGGCCGCCACCGCGCTCTGGCAGGATGCAGAGCGGATGCTCGATGCGCTGGTGCGCGAGCGCTGGCTCACTGCGCGCGCCGTGCTCGGTTTCTTCCCGGCCGCGTCCGTGGGCGACGACATCGAGGTCTACGCCGATGCCGCCCGCACCCAGCGCCTCGCGACGCTCCACCACCTGCGCCAGCAGAAGGCGAAGCCCGTCGGCCAGGCGCAGTTCTGCCTTGCCGACTGGATCGCGCCGCGTGCCGCGGATGTCGCGGACTTCATCGGCGCATTCGCGGTGACCGCGGGTCACGGCATCGAGCCGCACGTGGCGCGCTTCGAGGCCGCGCACGACGACTATTCGGCGATCCTGCTGAAGGCGCTCGCCGACCGGCTCGCGGAAGCGGGCGCGGAGATGCTGCACGCGCGCGTGCGGCGCCAGCTCTGGGGCTATGCGCCCGACGAGCAGCTGTCGAACGAGCAGCTGGTGCGCGAGGAATACCGCGGCATCCGCCCGGCGCCGGGTTACCCGGCCTGCCCGGACCATACCGAGAAGGCGACGCTATGGCGGCTGCTCGACGCCGAGGCCGCCACCGGCATCCGCCTGACCGAATCCTTCGCCATGCACCCGGCGGCTTCGGTGAGCGGCTGGTATTTTTCGCACCCGGAAGCGCGTTACTTCGCAGTCGGCGGCATTGGCAAGGACCAGCTCGAGGACTACGCAGGGCGCAAGGGCATCGCGGCCGCGGAGGCGCGCCGCTGGCTCGCCCCCAACCTGGCCCGCGACTCCGAGGCGGACGCCGCCTGAGGCCGGGCGGCGGGGCGAGCCGGGCTTGAGACGAACGGCGCGCCGCGGCGGCACCTTTTACTTATGATGCGGAGGCAGTGAGCGTCCGCTTCACCGTCAACGGGACCGACCGGGAGTTCGGGGGCGACGGCGCCATGCCGCTCCTCTGGTACCTGCGCGACCACGCGCACCTGACCGGCACCAAGTACGGCTGCGGAGCCGGAATCTGCGGCGCCTGCACGGTGCTGGTGGACGGGCAGCCGGCGCGCGCCTGCCTGCTGCCGGTTGCGTCCGTCACGGGGCGCGCGATTCGCACCATCGAAGGCCTGGGCGAAGGCGGCCTGCATGCCGTGCAGAAAGCCTGGATCGAGGAAGACGTGGCGCAGTGCGGCTATTGCCAGGCCGGGCAGATCATGGCGGCCGTGGCGCTGCTCGAGCGGAAGCCCGACCCCACGCCCGAAGACATCGATTCGATCACCAATCTCTGCCGCTGCGGGACCTACGTGCGCATCCGCAAGGCCATCGCACGCGCCGCACGGGAGCGCCCGCGGTGAGCGCGATGGTCCTCGCCGTCTCGCGGCGCGGCTTCCTGCAGTCGTCGCTGACGGCCTCGGGCGGGCTACTGCTGCAACCCGTGCTGGCGGGCGCCGCACTCGCCGAGGATGCCGCCGCGCCGCCGAACCCGCTCGGCATCAACCTGCGCATCGAACCGGACAATCGCGTCTACATCGGCGCGCCGAGCCCCGAGATCGGGCAGGGCGTGAGGACCTCGGTGCCGATGATCGTCGCCGACGAACTCGACGCCGACTGGTCGCGGGTGACGGTCGAGCAGCTGCCGCTCGGCATCGATTTCTCCGGCGCCACGCCGCGCTGGATCTACGGCTCACAGGGCGCCGGCGGCAGCACCAGCATCCCGGATGCCTGGGCCGAACTGCGCCAGGTCGGCGCCCAGGCGCGCTCGCTGATGCGCCGCGCCGCCGCCGCGCGCTGGGGCATCGCCGCGGAGGCGGTCGCGACGCGTGACAGCCACGCGCTGCACCCCGACGGCCGGCGGTTGACCTACGGCGAGCTCGCCGCGGAGGCCGCACGGCTCGCGCTGCCGGCGCAGCCGGTGCCGCTCAAGACGCGCAGCGAATACCGCATCATCGGCCAGCCGCAGAAAGTGGTCGATGCGTCGGAGATCGCGACCGGGCGCGCCCGCTACGGCATCGACGTCCATGAGCCCGGCGCCTGCACCGCGGTCATGCTGCGCTGCCCCTATTTCGACGGCGACATCGCCTCCTGGGACGATGCCGCGGCTCGCGCGGTGCCCGGCGTGCGCGCGGTCGTCATGGTGGCGGGGCCGAAGCCGGGCGACCCGATCACGGCCAACCTGGCGACCGGCATCGCGGTCGTCGCCGACGATACCTGGTCCGCGCTCAAGGGCCGCGAGGCGCTCAGGGTCGAATGGACGCGGGGCCCGTTCTCGGGCGAATCGAGCGAAGCGCTCGACCGCCAGTGCGACGAACTCCTCGCGCGCTCCGGACAGATCGTGCACGACGACGGCGACTTCGGCGCCGCCAGAGCCGCGGCGTCGCGGGTCGTCACCGCGCGCTATCGCGTGCCCTTCGTGAGCCACGCGCCGCTCGAACCCGAGAACTGCTTCGTGCACGTGGTGGCGGACCGGGCGCGCGTGATCGGGCCGCTGCAGCAGCCGGCCGGCGCGCAGCGCGCCGTCAACCTCGCCACCGGCATCCCGCGCGCGGCAATCGCGGTCGAGATGACGCGTTCAGGCGGCGGCTTCGGCCGCAAGCTGACCAACGATTTTGTCGCGGAAGCCGCGCTGATCTCGAAGGCGACGGGCCTGCCGATCAAGCTGCAGTGGACGCGCTCGGACGACCTGCGGCACGATTTCTACCGGCCCTTCGGCCACCACGAACTGGTGGCGGCGCTCGATGCCGCGGGCGCCGTGACCGGCTGGACCCACCGGCTGGCGAGCGCATCCAAGTACTACCGCCGCGCGAATGTGAAGCCCGAGGACCTCTGGGGAGCGGAACTCTACCCCGACGACTTTCCGGCGCGGCTGGTGCCGAACTACCGGCTCGAATGGCATGCGGTCACGAGCGGCATCCCGCGCGGCTCCTGGCGCGCGCCGGCGCACACCGCGAACGCCTTCGTGGTGCAGAGCTTCGTGGACGAGGTCGCGCTCGCCGCCGGTCAGGACGCGCTCACACTCCGGCTTGCGATGCTGGGCGCCGACCGCGAGTTCGACTACGCGCAGCATGGCGGGCCGAAATTCCGCACCGGCCGGCTGCGTGCGGTGCTCGAGCGCGTGGCGTCCGCGATCGACTGGGGCCGCAGGCTGCCGAAGGGCCGGGGCATCGGACTGGCGGCGCATTTCACCTTCGGCGGTTACGCCGCTCATGCGATCGAGGTGGAGGTGTCGCCGCGCGGCGACCTCATGATCCGCCGCGTGGTGTGCGCAATCGACTGCGGCCAGCCGGTGAACCCGCTCGGGATCGAGGCACAGATGCAGGGCGGCACCATCGACGGACTGTCCACGGCGCTCAATCTCGAGATCACGATCCGGGACGGATGCGTCGTGCAGTCGAATTTCGACGGCTACCCGCTCGCGACGCTGGCCCAGATGCCCCGCGACGTGCAGGTCATCATCGTCGACAGCGCCGAGTCCCCGTCCGGCTGCGGCGAGATGGGAATACCGACCGCCGCGCCCGCGCTCACAAACGCGATCCACGCCGCCTGCGGCGTGCGCATCCGCAGCCTGCCGGTGCGCGACCAGCTCAGGGCCGCGCTGGCTCGAGCTCCCTGAGCAGCCCCGCACGCTCCAGCATGCCCATCTGCCACAGGATCCAGTCCTGGCGTTGCCGCACGTAGGCGCTGGGATTGGCGACGCGAAAGCGCTTCGGGTTCGGCAGCACCGCGGCCAGCAACGCCGCTTCGTGGCGGTTCAGGCGGGAGGCCGGCTTGCCGAAATAGCGGCGACTCGCCGCCTCGACGCCCCAGATGCCCGGCCCGAACTCGGCGCTGTTCAGGTAGACCGCGAGGATGCGCTGCTTCGGCCACAGGGCCTCGATCCACAGCGTGAACCAGGCCTCCAGGCCCTTGCGCAGCCAGCTCTGACCGGGCCAGAGGAACAGGTTCTTCGCTACCTGCTGGCTGATGGTGCTGGCGCCGCGAAGCCGGCGGCCGCGCCTGGCGTCGGTCAGGGCCTTGTCGATCGCCTCGAAATCGAAGCCATCATGGACGGGGAAGCGCTGGTCCTCGGCGGCGATCACGGCGGTGGCCGCATGGCGCGAGATCTCCTGCCACGGCACCCAGTCGTGGTGACGCGGGCGGATTTCGTCGTGGAGCATGAAAGCGGTCACCGGGACCGGCACGAAGCGCAACAGCACGACCGGCAGCAGCGAGGCCGCTGCAAGCGACAGAAGCGCGAGCGCGGCGCCACGCACGAGCCGCGTGACCGTGGAGCGCCGCATCACCGGTGTGCGGCCGGCGTCAGACGCCGCTTGCGCGCCGGGCCAGCTTGATGACCACCGGCTCGACCGGCACGTCCTCGTGGCCCGCGCGACGGCCGGTCTTGACCGACGCGATCTTGTCGATCACATCGATGCCGCCGGCGACGCGCCCGAACACCGCGTAGCCGTAGTTGCCGGGCCGGTGGTCGAGGAAGGCGTTGTCCACCAGGTTGATGAAGAACTGCGCAGTCGCGCTGTGGAGGTCGTTGGCGCGCGCCATCGCGATCGCGCCGCGCCGGTTGCGCAGGCCGTTGTCGGCCTCGTTGGTGATCGGCTCGTGCGTCGCCTTTTGCTTCATGTCGGCGCCGAAGCCGCCGCCCTGGACCATGAAGCCCGGGATCACGCGATGGAAGACCGTGCCGTCGAAGTGGCCGTCATCCACATAGCGCAGGAAATTGGCGCAGGTGACGGGCGCCGACTGTTCGTCGAGTTCTACGGTGAAATTGCCGAGCGTCGTTTCGAACCGGATCATCGCGTTCACTCCCCTGGCCCGGCCGCAGATTGTAATGTGCCGGCCGGGTTCCTGCCCTCCGTGACGCGCTCGTGGCCGGCGAGGTCGCGATGCGTCGCAACGGCTTCGAGCCCGGCGCCGGCCATGGCCCCGCGCACGGCGGCGCCCTGGCCGCTGCCGTGCTCGAGGACGAGCGCGCCGCCGCCGGCGAGTCCCGCGGGCGCCGCACCGCAGATCGCGGCCAGCGCCTCGAGCCCGGTCGGCCCGGCGACCAGCGCCATGCGCGGCTCGGCGGCGAGCGCCGCGAGCGCCGGGTCGCGTTCCGCGACGTAGGGCGGATTCGCGACCACGAGGTCGAAGCGCGATCCCGCGACGGGCGCGTACCAGGAACCGCAATGCAGGCTCAGATTCGCGACACCGATGCGCGCGGCGTTCTGCGCGGCGATGCGAAGGGCGGCTTCGCTCGCGTCCACGGCCGTGACCGCGGCATCCGGCCGCGCGTGCGCAATCGCGAGCGCGATCGCGCCGCTTCCGGTGCCGAGGTCGAGCACCGCGGGAGCGGCCCTGCCGGCAATCGCCGCCAGCGCGCGCGCGACCAGGAGCTCGGATTCCGGCCGCGGCACCAGCACGTCGGGCGTCACCAGCAGATCCAGCGACCAGAACTCGCGCCGGCCGGTGAGATAGGCGACCGGCTCGCCGCGCTCACGCCGCGATGCGAGCGCCTCGAGCGCCGCCGCAGCGGCTGGCGAAAGCCCGCGCGCGGGATCGGCGGCGAGCGCGATGCGGCTGGTCCCCAGCACGTGGGCGAGCAGCAGTTCCGCGTCCAGGGCCGGGCTCGCGGAGACGGCGGCGAAGCGGCGCCGCAGTGTCGCGAGCGCGTCGCGCGCCGGCGTCATTCGAGCGCGGCGAGTTCCTCGGTGCGGTGCTCGCGCGCGAGCGCGTCGATCACCTCGTCGAGGTCGCCGTCGATGATCGTGTCGAGCCGGTAGAGCGTCAGGTCGATGCGGTGATCCGTCATGCGTCCCTGCGGGAAGTTGTAGGTCCGGATCCGCTCGGAACGGTCGCCGGTCCCGACTTGCAGCCGGCGCGTGCGGGCACGTGCGGCGGTGGCGCGCTCGCGCTCGGCGGCGACCAGCCTGGCGCGCAGCAACGCCATCGCGCGCGCACGGTTCTTGTGCTGCGAGCGCTCGTCCTGACACTCGACCACGATGCCGGTCGGCAGGTGCGTGACGCGCACGGCCGAATCGGTCTTGTTCACGTGCTGCCCGCCGGCACCCGAGGCGCGGAAGGTGTCCACGCGCAGTTCCGCCGGGTTCAGCGCGACGCTCTCGACCTCGGCGATCTCCGGCAGCACCGCGACCGTGCAGGTCGAGGTGTGGATGCGCCCTTGCGCCTCGGTCGCAGGCACTCGCTGCACGCGGTGCGTGCCGGACTCGAACTTGAGCCGCGCGTACACGCCGCGGCCACCGACGCGGCTGATGACCTCGCGGTACCCGCCGTGCTCGCCGCGGCTGCCGGTCAGGAACTCGACCGTCCAGCCGCGCCGCTCCGCGTAGCGCGCATACATGCGGAACAGCTCGCCCGCGAACAGCGCGGCCTCGTCGCCGCCGGCCGCCGCGCGGACCTCGAGGAACACGTCGTGGTCGTCGAACGGGTCCTCCGGCACCAGCAGATCCGAGAGTGCCGCCTCGTCGGCCGCGATCGCCCGCCCGAGTTCGCCGAGTTCCTGGTGTGCGAGTTCGCGCACGCCGGCGTCGGCGTCTGCCGCCATCGCGGCCGCCGCCGCGCGCTGCCGCTCGCGTTCGGCGAGACGCGCCACGCCGCGCGCGATCGGGTCGAGGCGGGCGAACTCGACCGACAGCTCGCGGAAGCGGTCCGAGCGCGCGAGGACCTGCGGATCCGCGAGCAGCCGCTGGACTTCCGCGTGACGGTCGGATACCTGCTCGAGCCGGCGGCGGATCGCCTCTTTCACGGCTCGTCCCGGCCGGTGCGGAACAGCCGCGCCGCCGCCTGCGCGAGTTCCGGGTCACCGCTCTCCGCAGCGTCGCGCAATGCGGTCGACGGGGCGTGCAGCAACCGGTTGGTCAGCGTCCCGGCAAGGAACTCGAGTACTTCGCCCGGCGCATGGCCGGCCGCGAGCATGCGCCGCGCCTGTTCGAGCGTCTGCGCGCGCACCAGCTCGGCGTGACCGCGCAGCTCGCGGATCATCGGCACCGCCTCCTGCACGCGCAGCCCGGTCATGAAGCGATCCGCGTCCGCTTCGATCAGGCGCCGCGCCTCGGCGGCTTCCTGCTGGCGCGCCTGGAGGTTCACGTCGACCACCTGGCGCAGGTCGTCGATGGTGTAGAGGTACACGTCCTCGAGCGCGGCGATCGAAGGCTCGATGTCGCGCGGCACGGCGATGTCCAGCATGAACATCGGGCGATGCCGGCGCGCGTCGAGCGCGGCACGCACGGCGGCCTCCGTGATGACGTAACCGAGCCGCGCGGTCGAGGAGATCACGATGTCGGCCTGGGACAGGTGCGCGTCGATCGCCTCGAGCAGGATCGCGGATGCCTGCAGGCCTTCGGCGATGCGCTCGGCGCGCGCGAGGCTGCGGTTCGCGATGACCAGGCGCCCGATGCGCTGCGCATGCAGGTGCCGGGCGGCGAGTTCGATCATCTCGCCCGCGCCGACCAGAAGCGCCGTGTGACGGTCGAAGTTCGCGAATATCCGGCGCGCCAGCTGGATCCCCGCCGCGGCGACCGACACCGCATTGGCCCCGATCGCAGTCTCGGTGCGCACCTGCTTGGCGACCGCGAAGGTCTGCTGCAGCAGGCGGTTGAGCAGCGGCCCTGCGGTCCCGGCCTGCGTCGCCGCGCGATAGGCGTCTTTCAGCTGGCCCAGGATCTGCGGCTCGCCGAGGATCATCGAATCGAGGCCGGCGGCTACGCCGAATACGTGGCGCACGGCGGCGGCTTCCTCGATCCGGTACAGGCAGTCCGCGAGCGGGAATGCAGCCTCGTCGGCGAGCCAGCGGCCGAGCGGAGCCGCATCGTCCTCGACCGAGCAATACAGTTCGGTGCGGTTGCAGGTCGACAGGATCAGCGCCTCGCGCACGCCCGGCTGCGCCGCGAGCGAGCGGAGCGCCCTCGGCAAGTGCGCGGCATCGAAGACGATGCGCTCGCGCACTTCGACGGGCGCGGTGCGGTGATTCAGTCCGACGACGACGAGCGACATGGTGAGCCGGCAACGGGAACCCGCCGGATTGTCCGGTAACGAACCCGGCAGCACAAGCCGGGGCGCGACGTGGGATATAGTGCCGCGATGCCGGTCACGCTTCGCCTGCTGGCCGCCCTGACGTTGTCGGCCGCTGCGGGGGCTCCAGCGGCGCTGCCGCGTTGCGGCGGTGATGCGTGGGAACTCGCAGTCGCCGCGGAGCGTGCGCTGGCGCGCGCGGACTGGCCGGAATCCGCGCGGCTCTACGGCTGCGCCGCCCACGCGAGCGACGACCCGGCGCTCGCGGAGCGCGCCGCCCGCTCCGCGCTCGAGAACCGCCAATACGCGCAAGCGGCGGAGTTCGCGCGCCGCTGGCTCGCCCTCGCGCCCGCCAACGAGCCCGCTCGCCGCCACCTGGCGATCGCGCTGCTGCGTCTCTACGACGACGCCGGCGCCACGCTGGAGTTCGGGCGGCTGCTGGCCGATTCCTACGAGGACCGCGCGCGCGGCTACGTCGTACTGCTCGGGATCCTGGCCGATGAGGACAACGAGACCGGGGCCGCCCGCGTCATGGACCGGCTCGCGGCAGCGGACGCGGGGCTGCCCGAAGCGCATTACGCCGCGAGCGTCCTTTGGCAGCAGGCCGAGTCCGGCGCCCGCGCGCTGGCGGCGGCAGAGCGGGCGCTGGCGCTGCGCCCCGGCTGGGAGCAGGCCGCGCTCGCCGCGGCCCGCGCGCTTGCGACCCAGGGCCAGCTGGCGGCGGCGCTCGAGCGCGCCGCGGCCGCCGCCGCAAGCGGCGACCCGTATTCACGCAACAGCCACGCCTGGCTGCTCGCAGCGGCCGATCGGCACGCCGAGGCAGTCGCGCTGTTCGAGGATCTGCGCCGCGCGGGCGGCACGGCGGCGGGCGACGCGGTCGCCGGTCTCACCGCGATCGCGCTCGACGAACGGCGTTTCGACGACGTCAAGCGGCTGCAGGCTGAAGTCGCGCGCGACCCGCAGCAGGCGGACCAGGTGCGGTGGAATCTCGGGCGCGTCGCCGAGGAACTCGGGCAGGACGTCGAAGCGGCGCGTCAATACGAGCGCATCACGGCGGGCAATCGCGCCACGGCGGCGCAGCTGCGCGCCTGGCGCCTGTGGCGCCGCGCCGGCGCTCCCGAGCGCGCGGAACTCATGATCGACGATTTCCTTGCGGCCGGCCCCGGCGAGACGCGCGACGTCGCCGCCGCCATCGCCAGCCAGTTGGTGGACGAGAACCGCGGCGCAGATGCGATCGCGCTCATGGAACGTGCGCTCGCGGCACTGCCGGACGACGACCTGCGCATGGCGCGCGGCTTCCTGCTCGAGCGGCTCGACCGCGTGCCCGAGGCGATTGCAGACCTGCGCGCCGTCCTGAAGCAGCGCCCGGACGACCCGGTGATCCAGAACGCGCTCGGCTACACCCTGGTGGATCGCACGCGTTCGGTCGAGGAGGGCAGGCGGCTGATCGAGCGTGCGCTCGCTGCGAAGCCCGACAGCTATGCGATCCAGGATTCGATGGGCTGGGCAATGGTGCGCCTCGGCCGCCTCGACGAGGGCAGGGCCTGGCTCGAGACCGCGTGGGAACGCTCCAGGGACCCGGAAGTTGCGGCCCATCTTGGCGAAACCTACTTCCTGCTCGGCCGGGCCGATGACGCGCGCCGCCTCTGGGACGAGTCGCTCGCCGAGCACCCCGACAGCCGACCACTCCTGCGCGCGATCGAGCGGCGGCCGAAGTGAAAGCGCGCAACGCGGCCTGTGCCGCGGCGCTCGTCCTCGTCGGCTGCGCGACGCTGCGGTTGCCGGACGAAGCGGTCGAATGGCCCAGCCGGCGCGCGGCACTGCAGGCGCTCGACGACTGGACGCTCGCCGGGCGTGTCGCACTCGCCGCGGGCAGCGACGGGTTCTCCGGCGGACTGCGCTGGCGGCAGGACGGCGAAGTCGCCGACATCGAGGTGCGCAATCCCCTGGGCGCGACCGCCTTGTCGATCCGACTCGCGGGATCGCGCGTCACGATCACCGATGCCGAGGGCCGGACGCAGGAGAACGCCGGCGGCGGATTCGGTATCGCCGGGTATCCGGATGCGGCCATCCTGCCGATCGAGCAGTTGCGCTACTGGCTGCTCGGCGTGCCGGCGCCCGGTACGGCCTACGAGGAATTGCCGAGCGGGCAGGGCCGGCTCGAAGGGCTGATGCAGGACGGCTGGGAATTGCGCTACCCGCGCTACCGCGCCGCCGGCACGCGGATGCTGCCGGCGCGCATCGACCTCGCCCGCAATGACGTCCGAGTGCGCGTCGTCGTATCGGAATGGCACACGCCGCCATGAGCGCTGAGCCCTGGCCGGCGCCGGCCAAGCTGAACCTGTTCCTGCACGTGCTAGGCAGGCGCGCCGATGGTTATCACGACATCCAGACCGTGTTCCAGTTGATCGATCTCGCCGACAGCCTGATGTTCGCGCCGCGCCCGGACGGCGCGATCCGCCGCACCGAGGGCCCGCCGGAAATCCGGGAACCGGACGACCTCTGCGTGCGGGCCGCGCGCCGGTTGCAGGTCGAGGGCAGGGTGCATGCCGGCGCCGACATCCGCCTGGTCAAGCGCATCCCGATCCAGGGGGGTCTGGGAGGCGGCAGTTCCGACGCGGCGACCACCCTCGTGGCATTGAACGAAATCTGGGGCTTGCGCTACGACGACGACCGGCTGGCGGCGCTGGGCCGCGAAATCGGGGCCGACGTGCCGCTCTTCACGCGTGGGCGCAGCGCCTGGGGCGAGGGTGTGGGGGACCGGTTGACGCCCGTAGAGCTGCCGCCGCGGCACTTTGCGATCGTCTGGCCCGGGGTCGGGGTCCCGACCGCGCAGGTGTTTCAGGCGCCTGAATTGACAAGGAATTCCCCCGAGACGACAATTCGCGGCTTCCTGAAGGCAGGTGGACGCAACGATTGCGAGGCGGTGGTGACCGCCCGCCAACCGGCGGTGGCAGCCGCGCTCGCGTGGCTCTCCGGACGCGGCGAGGCGCGCCTCACCGGCACCGGCAGTTGCGTGTTCGCGGCCTTTGCCGACCACCGTTCGGCGCAGGCGGCGCTCACGGGGCTGCCTCCGGGGTGGAATGGCTGCGTGGCCCGCGGGCTCGACCGTTCGCCCCTGCAGGAACGCCTGGCGGCGGAGCGGTCATCCCGCGCGGGCAGCGATTGACGTTGGGGTGTCGCCAAGTGGTAAGGCAACGGATTTTGATTCCGTCATACGAAGGTTCGAATCCTTCCACCCCAGCCAGTTGAAACGCGGCGCGCGGGGCGCGCCGCAGCGAAGGAGTGTCGCGTGGACCAGTCCACGATGGCGGTGTTCACGGGCAACGCGAATCCGGCGCTGGCGCAGGATATCGCGCGGCACCTGATGCTGCCGCTCGGCCGGGCGCTCGTCGGTCGCTTCAGCGACGGCGAGATCCAGGTCGAGATCATGGAAAACGTCCGCGGGCGCGACGTCTACCTGGTCCAGTCGACGTGCCCGCCCGCGAACGAGCACCTGATGGAGCTGCTCGTGATGGCGGACGCCTGCCGGCGCGCCTCGGTGCGGCGCATCACGGCCGTGATTCCGTACCTGGGCTACGCGCGCCAGGACCGGCGGCAGCGGGCGATGCGCGTGCCGATCACGGCCAAGCTGGTCGCGGACATGATCGGCTGCGCAGGCGTGGACCGGGTGCTGACGGTGGACCTGCATGCGGATCAGATCCAGGGCTTTTTCGGCGTACCCGTGGATAACGTGTACGCGTCGCCGGTGCTGCTGGGCGAGGTGTGGAAGCAGAAGTACGACAACATGATCGTGGTGTCGCCGGACGTCGGCGGCGTCGTCCGCGCGAGGGCGCTGGCGCGGCGCCTCGACAACGCGGACCTCGCGATCATCGACAAGCGGCGGCCGCGTGCGAACGAGTCGCAGGTGATGAACATCATCGGTGACGTGCGCGGCAAGTCCTGCGTGCTGGTGGACGACCTGGTCGACACCGCGGGCACGCTGTGCCAGGCCGCGCAGGCGCTGAAGGACGAGGGAGCCGAGCGGGTGGTCGCCTACATCACCCACCCGGTGCTCTCGGGGAGCGCGATCGAGCGCATCTCGGCCTCGGCGCTCGACGAGCTGGTCGTGACCGACACGATCCCGCTGCGTGACGAGGCGAAGAAATGCAGGCGTATCCGCGTGCTCTCGGTCGCAGAGCTGCTCGCGGAGACGATGCGACGGATCCGCGACGAGGAATCCGTCAGTTCGTTGTACGTGGACTAACATTTTTCTGGAGCTTGGAACATGAAGATTTCCTTTGAACTCGACGCCGAGTTCCGCGACGACCAGGGCAAGGGTGCGAGCCGCCGCCTGCGCCGCCGCGGCAAGGTCCCGGGGATCCTCTACGGGGGCAAGCGCGACGCACGCGCCCTGCTCGTGGACCACACCCGGCTCGCACAGCTGATGGACAATGAGCGCTTCTACTCGACCATCGTCGGGCTGAAGGTCGGCAGCGTCACGCAGGCCGCCGTGCTCAAGGACGTGCAGCGTCACCCGTACCGGAACCAGATCGTGCACATCGACTTCCAGCGCGTGGTGGAGGACGAGAAGATCCGCATGCAGATCCCGCTGCACTTCAGGGGCGGCTCGGAGGCCAAGGGCGTCAAGGACCAGGGCGGCGTGCTCGGCCACGTGCGCAACGACATCGAGGTGAGTTGCCTGCCGAAGGACCTGCCCGAGTTCGTCGAGGTGGACGTGTCGGGTCTCGAGATCAACCAGGTCGTCAAGCTGTCGGACCTCAAGCTCCCCGCCGGCGTCGACATCGTGGACCTGCTGGCCGGCCGCGACGGGCCGGTGGCGTCGATCCACATGCCGCGCGTCGAAGAGGAAGAGGCCCCCGTAGTGGACGAGGCTGCCGCCGCCGCAGCCGCCGCGGGCGCGCCTGCCGTGGCCGGTGCGCCGGGTGCCCCGGGTTCGGCGCCTGCCGCAGCGCCGGGCACGACTCCCGGCGCGGCGCCCGCCGCCGCAGGTGCGGCCGCGAAGGGCGCCCCCGCCAAGGAAGCCGGCAAGGAAGCCAGGAAGGGCGACGCCAAGAAATAGGGCGGCGCAGGCCGCCCGGGTTCGGGGCCGCCCGGCGGGCGGCCCCTGCCCACTGGCGAGAATCCACCGATGCCCGGTCTTCCGCTGCAACTGGTCGTCGGCCTCGGCAATCCGGGGCCGGAGTACGCGGACACGCGCCACAACGCCGGTTTCTGGTTCGTGGACGAATTGACCGCGCGCCACGGGGCCCGGCTGAAACCCGAGCGCCGTTACGGCGGCGATGCCGGCCGCGCGACGATCGCGGACGTCGCGTTGTGGCTCCTGAAGCCGATGGGCTACATGAACCGGAGCGGCCAGTCGGTCAGGGCATTCTGCGACTATCTCGGGCTGCCGACCGCCGAGGTGCTGGTCGTGCACGATGAACTCGACCTGCCGGCGGGCGTGGTGCGGCTCAAGCGCGGCGGCGGCGCCGGCGGCCACAACGGGCTCAAGGACGTGATCGCGCACCTCGGCGAGGATTTCTGGCGGCTGCGCATCGGCATCGGCCATCCGGGTCACCGCGACGAGGTAATCGACTGGGTGCTCGAACGCCCCACCGCGGTCGAGGAGCGCCTGATGCGCGAGGCCACCGAGCTCGCGGTCGCCGAGTTCCCGCGGCTCCTGACCGAGGGGGCCGAAAAGATGATGAACCGGCTGCACACGAAGCCGGCGGAGCCCGAGGCCCCGGCCTGAGCCCGGGCGCGCGCGAGATGGGCATCCGCTGCGGTATCGTCGGCCTGCCGAACGTCGGCAAGTCCACGTTGTTCAACGCGCTGACGCAGGCGGGAATCGCGGCCGAGAACTACCCATTCTGCACCATCGATCCGAATGTCGGCATCGTGGCGGTGCCGGACCCACGTCTCGCCGCGCTTGCCGCCATCGCGAAGCCCGAGAAGATCGTGCCGACCACGGTGGAATTCTTGGACATCGCGGGCCTCGTCGCCGGCGCATCGCAGGGTGAAGGCCTCGGCAACCAGTTCCTGTCGCATATCCGCGAGGTGGACGCGATCGCCCATGTGGTGCGCTGCTTCGTGGATGACGACGTGGTGCACGTCTCCGGGCGCGTGAACCCGGCCTCGGACGTCGCGATCATCAACACCGAACTTGCGCTCGCCGACCTCGACACCGTGGATCGCGCCCTGCAGCGCGCCGCGAAGATGGCCAAGGCCATGGACAAGGACGCGATGCGCTGGCATGAGTCGCTCGGCCGCGTCCGGGATGCCCTCGACGGGGGCACGCCGGTGCGCGCGCTCACGCTGGATGCCTTCGAGCGCGAGCGGCTCCGGGAGCTTTCCCTGTTGACCGCGAAGCCGGTCATGTACGTCGCGAATGTGGCCGAGGGCGGCTTTGACGGCAACCCGCATCTCGAGGCCCTTCGTTCGCTCGCGGCAGCGGAACGGTCGGAAGTCGTGCCGGTCTGCGCCTCGATCGAGGCGGAGATCGCCTTGCTCGACGACGCCGACCGCAAGGTATTCCTGGCGGACCTCGGCCTGGCCGAGCCCGGTCTCGACCGCATCATCCGCGCCGGATACCGGCTGCTGGGCCTGCTCACGTTCTTCACCGCGGGTCCGAAGGAGGTCCGTGCCTGGACGGTGCGCAAGGGCGCGACGGCACCGCAGGCCGCCGGCGTGATCCACACCGATTTCGAGCGCGGTTTCATCCGCGCCGAGACCATCGCCTACGACGACTACGTCGCAGGCAAGGGCGAAGCCGGCGCGCGCGAGGCCGGCAAATTGCGGCTCGAGGGCAAGGTTTACGTCGTCCGCGAGGGCGACGTGATGCACTTCCGCTTCAACGTCTGACTTCGCCTTGACAGGCCCGGGCACGCTCCCGACAATCCCGCCTCCCCGAGGGTACCTTCCCGCCGCGTGGCTAGGTAGCTCAGCTGGTTAGAGCACGGGATTCATAACCCCGGGGTCGAGAGTTCGATTCTCTCCCTAGCCACCATTTATCCATCGCGCGTGTCCGCCAAGGCCGGTTCCGATGCGACCAGCCGAGGACCCATTGCGACCGGCGCTGCTGTGCCGGACACCGGCCGCCGATAGCTTGGCGCGTAACCTGCGCAAGGAGACAGGAATGCCGACGTCGATGCCCCGAATCACTGTCGCTGCGATGGCACTCGCCGCCATCGCGTTCACGCTCGCCGCGCCCGCGCGTGGCGAGGAGCCCGCTGCCGCACCCACCGAGGACCAGCGGCTCGCCGCGTTCTTCGACTCGGTGTTCCAGCGCAACCTGAAAGACAGCCCGTTGCTGCAGGCCCAGCTCGGCATGAAGGGCCCGGACTACGGCAGGTGGAACGACTTCTCCGACGCCGAGGCGATCCGGCGCAACGAGCTCGTGAAGGGCGACCTGAAGCGGCTGCGCGCCGAGTTCGACGTCGCAAAGCTCTCGGATCAGTCGCGCATCAGCTATCGCATCTTCGAGTACCTCCAGGAGCGTTCGCTGCGCAACTTCCCGTGGCGCTTCCACGGCTATTCGTTCACGACGATGCAAAACCCGGTCACGCAGTTCGCCACCTTCATGCAGAACATCCACCGCGTGGACGACGCCAAGGACGCCGAGGCCTACATCTCGCGGCTCGAGGGCGTCGAGAAGGTCGCGGTGCAGGTCGTCGAAGGCATGGACATGGCGGCCGCGCGCGGCGTGGTGCCGACCTCCTACTCTTTCGACCCGGTGCTCGAGGACGCGCGCAAGGTGCTGACGGGCGCGCCATTCGACGACAGCGGCAAGGACTCCGCGGTCCTCGCCGATTTCCGCGCCAAGGTCGGCAAGCTGTCCGTGGAACAGGCGGAAAAGGAGCGGCTGCTCGCCGCCGGCATCGCGGCGCTCGCAGGCCCGTTCCGCCGCGGCGTCGAAGCGGCGATCGCCCGGATCGAGACCTTGCGCGACAAGTCCCCGGGCCCGCACGGTGTCTGGGCACTGCCGGACGGCGATGCCTATTACCGCAACCAGATCGACTTCTGGACCAGCGACGCGACCCTGACCGCGGAGCGCATCCACGCGATCGGCCTCGCGGAAGTCGCCCGCATCCGCGGCGAGATGGAAGCGATCATGAAGAAGGTCGGCTTCAATGGCGATCTGGCGGCCTACTTCGAGCACCTGCGCAAGGACCCGTCGAACTTCTACGAGAACACGGACGCGGGCCGGCAGGCCTACCTCGACCGGTCCAAGGCCTACATCGACGCCATCTACGCGGACGTCGGCCAGTACTTCAATGTGCTGCCCAGGGCGCCGCTCGAGGTGCGCCGCGTCGAGGCCTGGCGCGAGGCCACGGCGCCGATCGCGTTCTACAACCAGCCGACGCCCGACGGCAGCCGGCCCGGCATCTATTACGTGAACCTGAAGGACATGTCGTCCAAGCAGAAGCACGAGATGGAAACCGTCGCCTACCACGAGGGCGCGCCGGGGCACCACTTCCAGATCGCGATCCAGCAGGAACTGCAGGGCGTGCCGATGTTCCAGCGCTTCGCGTTCTTTGGGGCCTACATCGAAGGCTGGGGACTCTACGCCGAGCGCCTGGCCAGGGAGCAGGGTCGCTTCATCGACCCGTTGCAGGACTTCGGGCGGCTGCAGAACGAGATGCTGCGCGCGGCGCGCCTGGTCGTGGACACCGGCGCGCACGCGAAGAAGTGGACGCGCGAGCGGATGATCGACTACATGCTCGCCAACAACCCGATGACGCCCGAGGACGCGACCAAGGAGGTGGAGCGCTACATCGACACCCCGGGTCAGGCGCTGTCG
>JBQTKF010000103.1:0-2334 GCA_052386355.1 Gammaproteobacteria bacterium | reverse complement strand
AAGGGTGACTGGAAGGCGGGGATCCGGGAATAGCCGAATGGCACTGACCAAGGCGGAAATCGCCGAAGCGCTGTTCAACCAGCTCGGCCTCAACAAGCGCGAAGCGCGCGAGCTCGTGGATCTCTTCTTCGAGGAGATCCGCGCGGCGCTCGCGACGGGCGAGCAGGTGAAGCTCTCCGGATTCGGGAATTTCGACCTGCGTGACAAGAACCAGCGACCGGGAAGGAATCCCAAGACCGGCGAGGAGATCCCGATCTCCGCGCGCCGCGTGGTGACGTTCCGTCCCGGCCAGAAGCTGAAGGCGCGGGTCGAGGCCTATGCTGGAAGCAAGTAACAACAAGGACCTGCCGGCGATCCCGGCAAAGCGCTACTTCACGATCGGTGAGGTGAGCGACCTCTGCGGCGTGAAGCCGCACGTGCTGCGCTACTGGGAACAGGAGTTCCCGCAGCTCAAGCCCGTCAAGCGCCGCGGCAACCGGCGCTACTACCAGCGCACCGACGTGATCACGATCCGCCAGATCCGGAGCCTGCTGTACGACGAAGGCTTCACGATCGGCGGCGCGCGCAACCGCCTCGAAGGCGACGAGGCGCGCGAGGACAACACGCAGAGCCGGCAAGTCATCCGCCAGGTGCGCGCCGAGCTCGAGGAACTGCTCAGGATCCTGCGCCGCTGAGCCCGGCCGCGGCCGGATCGGCTATCATTCCTCGGTCGGAGCGTGGCGCAGCCTGGTAGCGCACTTGCATGGGGTGCAAGGGGTCCCGGGTTCAAATCCCGGCGCTCCGACCAATTCCAGACTGCTCAGTTCTCTTCCGGCGGCTTGACGTGCCGGAAGCTCCACAGCAGCGCGAAATCGTAGGCGATCTTCAGCACGCCGCAGATGATGAACGGCCAGGCGGACATGCCGGCGGCGAACAGCGCGCCCGCGATCGCCGGGCTCGCGGCCGAAGCGAGCCCGCGCGGGACCGAGGTCACGCTCGCGGCTGCGGCGCGCTCGGGCGGCGTCACGACCGCCATCACGTAGGACGAGCGCGTCGGCACATCCATCTGCGAGAGCGCCGCTCGCACGAGCAGGAGGACGAGGGCGAGCCGCAGGTCCGGCACGAGGGCCGCTCCGATCAGGCACAGGCTCGAAGGGATGTGCGTCCAGACCATCGTGTTGACGAGGCCGATTCGCGCCGCGATCCAGGCGGCCGCGGGATACGAAAAGGCGGCGAGCACGCCGGACCAGAAGAAGAACACCCCGGCTGCGGTGAGCGACATGCCGAACTTCTGGAACAGCCACAGCGCCATCAGCGATTGCACCGCAAAGCCGCCGGCGAAGGCATCGATCGAGAACAGCGCGGCGAGGCGGTACACGATCCACTTCGAAGGCCCGAGCGCGAAGTGCGCGCGCTCGTCGGCCGCAGCCGTCGCCCTCGGGATCATCCGGTACATGAGCGCGCCGGCGAGTCCGAGGGCCGCGTACAGCAGGAACATGGCCTGCAGTGCAGCGAGCCGGTTCCAGCCCGCAGCAACCAGGAATTCGGGACTCGCGGCGGCGAGCGACCCTGCGGCGGCGGCAAAGGCGCCGGTCAGTCCGTAGGCGGCGAACATTCGCGTGCGACTGGCGGCGGGCGCCACGCCCGCCAGCAGCGCGTGCTCCATCGGCACGAAGATGCTGACGTTGCCGGCCGTCGGGTTGATGGTCCCGATCAGCGCGATGAACAGGATGGCGGCGTAGCTCTCGGCCGCCGCGAATGCAAGGCCGGTCCCGATCATGAGTGCCGACGCCGCCAGCAGCAGCCGGCGCTGGCCGGCGGGGGGCGCAAAGACCCCGATGGCGAGCGTGATCAGCGAAGAACCCAGGAGGGCGGTGGTGGAGACGACGCCGACCTGAAGGGCACCGAGGCCGAGCTCGGCGAGGTACACGGGCAGCAGGACGGAGACGAAGCCGTCCCCGAAGTCGCGCAGCGCCCGGGCTGCGTAGATGCAGGCCGCGGGGCCCGGCCGCCGGCCGGACCCCGCAACGTTTGCGTCGTTTACGGACTCTGCGACGTGATCTCCCACATGTAATCCGCGTGGCTGCCGCAGATTTCCGTGAAAGTCTCACCCAGCGGGTCATCCTGGAGGGCGGCGATGATCGCCTCGCGCGCTTCCAGCACGGCCTTCATGTCGGTTGCGCTGTAGGTCTCGAGGCGGCGGAACTGCGAGCCGACGATGTGCTCGTTCCAGCCCCAGGACTTGAGCTTGCCCTCGGCGACCAGCTTGTCGTACACGGGCGCGAACACGCGCTTCACGAGTTCATCGGCCTGGGCCTCGCGATTCTGGTCGCAGACGTAATAGACCGAGAATGC
>JBQTKF010000102.1:0-19649 GCA_052386355.1 Gammaproteobacteria bacterium | reverse complement strand
CTGCCGCCCGGCTTGGTCGTGAAGAAAGGCACGAACAGGTTGTCCGGGTTCGCGACGCCGGGGCCGCTGTCCTCGACCTCGAACACGACCGCGTCGCGGCCCTTGAGCGCCCGCAATTCCACCGGCTGCGGGCCGTCGCCCGTGGCCTCCACTGCATTGCGCACCAGGTTGATCAGCGCCTGCTGGAGCTGGTCCGGATCGCCCCTGAGGTTCAGTCGGTCCGCGGCCGCGACGCGCACCCGGCCTGCCGGCTGCACCGCGGCAACCTGCCGCAGCAGGGTCGAGGCGTCGCAGGGCACGAGGGTCGGCTCCGGCATGCGCGCAAGCTCCGAGTAGCGCGACAGGAACCGCCGTAGCGACTCGGCACGTTCGGCGACGAGCGCCAGGTTGTGCGCGAGCTCCCGCCGTTCGGCGGCATCCGGCGCGCCGGCTGCGAGCGCATCGCGACTGGTTTCGACCACGGACTTGATCGGCGTCAGCGAATTGTTGAGCTCGTGCCAGATCACGCGGATCAGCCGCCGCCAGGCCCGGCGCTCCTCGTCCCGCAGCGCCTGGCTGAGATCGGTCACGACCAGCAGCCGGAACTGTCGCCCGGCTTCGCGGAAAGTCTCGCGCATCACCTGCCAGCGCCCGTTCCGGCCCGGGAAGGAATGCGATTCGCTCGAGACCGGCGGGCCGTCGAGGATGCGCTCGAAACCGATCTCGGCCGCCGTCAGTCCCATCAGGGCATCCGGATGCCGCCGCAGGAGTTCGCCGGCTGCCCGGTTCACGAGGCGGATGCGGTCCTCACCGTCGAAAGCCATGACCGCGACGTCCACCTCCGCCAACACCTTATGAAGGAGTGCCGAAGCCTCGAGCGCCTCGAAGCGCTGCGCCCGGAGCGTCGCCCCCAGCCGGTTTGCCTCCAGCACCACGTCGCCGAGCGCATCTCCTTTCCGCGCGTAGCGGCCACGGACGGCGTAGTCGCCGCCGCGCAACGCCTCGAGCAGGTTCGAGATCGAGCGCAGGGGTTCGACCGTCGCCCGGTGCACCGCGATCGCGAAACCGATCCACACGCCGAACAGCACGACGACGATCAGGCGGTGCACGGAATCCGCGATCGGCGCGTCACGCAGCAGCAAGAGCGCGGTCAGGAGCGCCGGCAGCCCTCCCGCAAGCGTGAGCAGCACGATGCGCACCTGGAACGGCGTGCCGCGGCGGGTGACTGGCCGGCTGTAGAGCGGCTTGCGCGGTTCGGATTCTTCGGCCACGGCGCGGGAGTGTGCGCCGTTCTAGCCAGCGGCGGCAATGCTTCCGCTACGCACCTTGCGCGGTCGACCGCGGGGGCGATGCGCCGGAACCTGCGGCTCGCGCACGGCGTAGCTCGCAATACCCTCCGACACGCCGAGCGTGAATGGACTGCGGACCGTCAGGCTGCCGAACACGGCCTGATCCTGAAGGTCTTCCGTGAGCAGCACGGAGCAGCCCTGCAGCTGCGCGGCGGCGACGATCAGGCAGTCCCACCAGTTCAGGCGATGCCGTTGCTGAATCTCGAATGCGCGGGCGAAAGCATCTGCAGCGATTGGCTGGGGCTCCCAAGCGAGCAAGCTGCGCACGTAGTCCCATGCCTCATCGTTCGCGAACGGCGGATCGAGCTTTCGTGTCAGGGTCGCGAAACACTCGCACAGCACCTGCATGCTGGTGCGGCCGGCGCGCTCAATCCACAGACGCTCGAGCCACTCCGAGGCGAGCGCCTGCTTTCGCGGATCGAGGGTCTGCCGGCTGTAGACGAAGACGTTGGTATCAACGAATACGGCCACGGTCATACAGCTCTTCACGAGTGGGGCGCCGACCATCGACCCATTCAAAGTGACGAGGCTTTATGGCCTGGAATCGTCGCATCGCTTCCAAATACTCGCGCTGGTCGCGCATGTGCTGCTGCAGGATCTCGCCCAGCAACCGTGAAACGCTCTTGCCACACTTGGCGGCGTGCACACGCACCCATATGGCGGTTTTCTCGTCGAGCGTAACAGTGATGTTCTTCATGCGCGCCAATATACACGACGCTCGTGTAATTAAATGATCGCCGACCGGGGTTCACAACTTATTGATCCAGAATGGCTTTCAGCGGACGTGCCCGACGCTTCGCCAGCAGAAGGCGTCGTCCGTGATGCCCGTCAGCCGGCCGACGCCGTTCGTCCCCGCATCGTAGGAATAGCACATCGTCTGGTCGGAATGCGCAGCCCAGTTGAGCTGATCGAGGGCGTCATAGCCGAACTGGATGCTGCGGCGCCCCCAACCCGATCATGACTCGTCCGGCTTGAGCCCAAGCTTCTCGAGCCTTCGATACATCGCGCTCCTCGACAGCCCCAATGCCGCCGCCGCCGCCGGCACACTGCCGCCGTTTCTCTTGATTGCGCTTCGGATCAGCGCGCGCTCTGCATCCTCGAGGCTCATGTCCTCGAGCAAAGGAGGCCCCGTCTTGGCGGCGGCAAGCCTCAGGTCCGCGACGCCGACTTCGGAGCCTGAAGTCAGCAGCAGGCTGCGCTCCACGACGCTGTTCAATTCGCGCACGTTTCCGGGCCACCCGTACTGCTGCAGCGCCGAGATGGCAGCCGGGTCGAAACCGCGGACGTCGCGACCGTACTGCGCCGCCTTGCGCGCGAGCTGCGCGCTCGCGAGCTCCATGACCTCCTCGCGCCGCTCGGAGAGCGGCGGCAGGCGGATCTCGACGGTATTGATGCGGAAGAGCAGGTCCTCGCGGAAACGCCCGTCGCGGATCATCGCCGGCAGGTCCGCGTTCGTGGCCGAAACCACGCGCACGTCGGCGCTCTGCGTGCGCGAGGAACCGACACGCTCGAACTCGCCGGTCTCGAGCGCGCGCAGGAGCCGGGCCTGCTGCGCCGGCGGGACGTTCCCGATCTCGTCGAGGAACAGCGTGCCGCCGTCGGCGAGCTCGAAGCGCCCGGCGCGGTCCACCTTGGCGTCCGTGAACGCTCCCTTTACGTGGCCGAACATCTCGCTCTCGAAGATGGTCTCCGGCAGTCCTCCGGCATTCACCGAGATGAAACTCCTGTCGGCCCGCTCGGACCAGTCGTGCAGCAGCTTCGCGAGCAGGCTCTTGCCGGTGCCGGGCTCGCCGGTGATCAGGACGCTCGCGTCCGAGCGCGCCACTTGGCGCGCGAGCCGCACCACTTCCTGCATCGCGCGCGAGCTTGCGATCAGTTCGCCGCCGTCGCTGGCGCGCAAAATGCGGTTCTCGTCGGCGAGGCGCCGGCCGCGCAGCCGCGCCTCGGCGAGCTTGACCTGGTTCGCGAGCAGGGACAGCAGCCGCTGGTTGTTCCAGGGCTTCTCGAGGAAGTCGTTGGCGCCCTGGCGCATCGCCCGTACCGCGACCTCGACCGTCGCCCAGGAGGTCATCACCACGATCGGCAGGTCCGGATGCTGCCGGTGAAGCAGCTCGACGAGCGCGAGCCCCTCCTCGCCCGAGGTGGTGTCGCGGGTGTAGTTGAGGTCCACGAGCGCGACGTCCACGTGCTCGCGCGCGACGATGTCCAGGACGCCCGCGGGCGAGGTCGCGGAAGCGACCTCGTAGCCCTCGCGCTTCAGCAGGAGCTTCAGCGCCGAGAGGATGTCGGGCTGGTCGTCGGCGATCAGGATCCGCGGCGGCATCAGCCGCGATCCTGCCCCGGCCTCACTCGTAACGCAACGCCGCCGCCGGGTCCACCTTGAGCGCGCGCCGCGTGGGAGTGAGCGTGGCCGCGATCGCGACCACGATCATCATCACGACCACCATGCCGTAGATGCCGGGATCGTAGGGGCTGACGTCGCCCAGGATGTCGCCGAGGCTGCGGCCCATGAGCGGCAGCAGCGCCATGCCGATGGCGACGCCGAGCAGGATCTGCACGCCGCTCGCGCGCATGACCATCTTCAGGATGCGGCGGTCATCGGCCCCGAGCGCCCGGCGCACGCCGATCTCGCGGGTGCGCTGGCCGACGTGGAACGCGAGCACTCCGAACAGGCCCGCCGCCGCCAGCACGAGCGCCACGCCCGCGAACACCGCGAACATGGTGCCGACGATGCGGAAGCCGGCGGTGCGGATCACGCGCGACTCGTCAAAAGTGCGGAGCCAGTAAAGCGCGAGGTCCGGGTCGGTCTGCGCGAGCGCGGTGCGGATCGGGGCCACCAGCGAGCGCAGGTCGCCCTCGCCCTTGACCGTGATGTGCATGAAGCGCTCGGGCCGCTGCAGCACCGAAATGTAGGCGCCTTCGTCCATCAGGCCGTCTTCGTCCATTACGACGTCCGGGACGATGCCGACGATCGTGAACCACATGTCCTCCTCGGCGAGGTCGAACCTGATCCGCTTCCCGAGCGGCGACTCGTCCGGGAACATGGCCTTCGTCATGAACTCGTTGATCACGATGACCGGCATCGAGTCCCGCGTATCGCGCGTATCGAACAGCCGGCCCTGAACCGGCCGGATGCCAAAGGTCTCGAAGTACGAGGGGCTCACCGTCACGTGGTTGACGAACGGCTTGGTGGTCACCTCGCCGTAGTCGCGGCCCTCGACCGACACCGGGCCGTCGCCGGTGCCGTGGCCCGGCAACGAGGTCGTCACTGCCGCGGCGCCGATGCCGGGCTGCGCCTGGATGCGCTGCACCAGCGTGTCCCAGAAGCGGACCTGCTCCTCCTTCTCGAGGTAGCTGCCGGCCGTGAGGCCGACGCGCGCGGTCATGATGTCGTCGGTCTCGACGCCGACTTCGGTCGCGGTCGCGGTCAGCACGCTCTTCGTCATCAGCGCCGAAACGCCGAGCAGGAGGCAGGCGAGCGCGACCTCGAATACCACCAGCACCCAGGCGATCCTGCCGATCGCGTGGCCGGTGCCGGTGCGGCCGCCGTCGCGCAGCAGGGCATCGAGCGAGGGCCGCGAGGCGCGGATGGCGGCGGGCACCCCGGCGAGCAGGGTCGACAGGAAGGCCGCCGCGATTGCGACCAGGGTCACGCGGTAATCGATCTCGAACGCCCACCAGGTGGGGCTGTCGATCAGCACGCTGAACATCGCGATGCGGAAGCCGTCGAGCGCGATCGAAGCGAGCAGTAGCCCCAGCAGCGTCGCCAGCGCGCTGATCACAAAGCCCTCCGCCAGCATGTGCACGACGAGGCGGCCGCGGCTCGCGCCGAGCGCCGAGCGCACCGTTGTTTCCCGCACCCGGTAGGCGGAGCGCGCGAGCAGCAGGTTCGAGACGTTGGCGCAGGCGATCAGCAGCACGAAGCCGACCGCGATGAGCATGGTCCAGATCAGCCGGGTGTCGTCACCAAGGTACCCCGCGGCAAACGGAACGACCTCGAAGTAGCCGTTGAACGCCTGCTCGCCCGCTTCCGACTTGATCGCAGCCGCGGCCGGCGCAAGTTCCTGTTGCGCCACGTCCGGGCTCGCGCCTGCGCGCAGCCGGCCGTAGACGCCGACGCTGATTCCCTCGTTGCGCGGCAGGCGTGTCGCATCCTGCTGATTCGCGACCCAGAGCGAGGACGTGGACGGAAACGTGAAGCCTTCCGGCATCACGCCGATGACTTCGGAGGACCGGCCGTTGACGCGCACGGCACGTCCGATGACGCGCGGGTCCGCGTCGAAGCGCTCGGCCCACAGCTTGTGTGAGAGCACGACGACCGGCGCCGCACTTTCGATGGCATCGCGCGGTTCGATGGTGCGGCCGAGCTCGGGCGCGACTCCGATGACGTCGAAGACGTGGCCGTCGGAAAATCCGCCGTCGTAGCGTTCCGCCTGGCCGTCGCCCGTGAGGTAGGCGGTGCCCTGGTAGATCGCGCCCATGGCCTCGAACTGGCTCCCGGCTTCCCGGACCTTCAGGTAGTCCTGCGGAAGCATGGAGTCGTCATGGTCACCGGCAATCTGCCCGTCGATCGTCGCGATCGTGTACAGGCGATCGGCATTCGGGAACGGCGGCGGCTTGAACATCAGCGTGTCCGCCACACCGTACATGAAGATCACGAGCCCCAGGCCGAGGCCGAGCACGCCCGCGGCGAGCGCGGTGAAAGCCGGCGTCCGGCTGAGGCCCACGACCGCCGCCCGGACTTCGTCGATGAATGCGCGCATCAAGCCCCCTCAGGCCTTCGCCGCGCGGCGCGACGACAGATCGATCAGCGTGCTCTCGTCCACCACCCGGCCGTCGAACAGCCGCACCTGGCGGTCCGCAAAATCCGCGTAGCGCGGGTCGTGCGTGACCATGCAGATGGTCGAGCCCTCGCGGTGCAGTTCGCGCAGCAGGTTCATTACCGCCTCGCCGTTCCGGGAGTCGAGGTTCCCGGTCGGCTCGTCGGCCAGCAGGATCGCTGGCTTGCCGGCGAGCGCGCGGGCAACCGCCACGCGCTGCTGCTGGCCGCCCGAGAGTTGCGAGGGGTGGTGATTGACGCGGTGTGACATGCCGACGCGCTCGAGCGCGTGCAGCGCGGCCTTGCGGCGCTCGTCGGTCGGCATGCCCTCGCGGTAGGTCAGCGGCAGCTCGACGTTCTGCAGCACCGTGAGGTCGCCGATCAGGTTGAAGGCCTGGAAGATGAAGCCGATGCGCTCGTTGCGCACCTTGGCGCGGGCGGCGGGCGCAAGCGTGGTGACGTCGGAACCCGCGAGCGTGTACCTGCCCTCGGTCGGCATGTCGAGGAGCCCGAGGATCGCGAGCAGCGTGGACTTGCCGCAGCCGGAGGGCCCGGAGATCGACAGGAATTCGCCCTTGCGGACGTCCAGGTGGATGCCGTCGAGGGCATGCGTCTCGAGCTCGTCGGTGTAGAACACCTTGGTGACGGCCTCGAGGCTGATCATGGCGCGGTCCTGCATGTCGGCTGCTCCCTTGTGTCCTTGTCTCAGTCGATGACCAGGCGGTCCTTGCCGGACCACTGCGTGGTGTCCGCGAGCGCCACGATGTCGCCGGGCTCGAGGCCCTCGAGGACGACGATCTGGTTCACGGACGCCTTCCCGAATCTCACCGGCACGCGCTCGGCGACGCCGTCGCCCGGCTTCGCGCGGAACACGGTGGTCTCGGACTCGGACTGCGCGCCGACCGGGCGGCCGACGTAGCGCACGTTCTTCAGGGTCTCGATCGCGATGGTGCCGTCCACCGACAGGTCGGCCCGCGCCTGGCTGGGAAGCGCCTCATCGAACTCGACATCCACCCGCACCGCGCCCGCGACCACCGCGGGCTCCACCCGCACCACGCGCCCGCGCACGATGCGATCGCGCAGGTCTACCGTCGCCGGCAGCCCCGGGGCGAGGTCGCGCGCATCGAGCTCAGGGATGCGAAGTTCCGCATAGAGGGTGTCGGGCTTCGCGACGCGCGCGACGTTCGCCCCGGGGGAGAGTTGCTGGCCTTCCTGGACGGGGACGCTCTGGACGACCCCTTCGAGGCCGGCGCGGACCGTCAGGGAGTCCGCGGCCAGCCTGCGCTCTTCGAGCGCGCGCTCGAGCTGGCGCAGGCGCGCGCGACGCGCCTCGAGCTGGGCATCGACCGCGGCATCGAGCGCGGCGAGGCGCTGCTCCTCGATCCGGGCGCGTTCGCCGAGCTGTTCGGCGAGGATCTTCGAGCGCGAGTATTGAAGTTGCGACACGGCACCGGTCTCGTGGGCGCGCCTTTCGGCTTCCGCCTGGAGCCGCGCGGACTCGCCAGTCGCGCGCGCCTCGGCGAGCGAGGAACGGCGGTCGAGGCGCTGGCTTACGAGCTCGAGCCTGGCCGCGGCGAATTCCGCGCGGGCGGCGGCGACTTCGAGCGCCGCGGCGTCCGCCGAGCGCTGCACCTCTGGATTGGAGAGCTGGACGATGATGGTGTCGGGTGCGACCTTCTCTCCGGCGCGCACCAGCACGCGGTCCACGCGCGCGTCCACGCGCGTCGCGAGCCAGCGCGCTTCGCGCGGCTGGAGCACGCCCGGTCCGCGCACCTTGCGCTCGAGCGTGCCTTCCTTCACCTCGTCGAGATAGAGCTGTTCGCGCGCCACCGAGGGCGCGCCGGGTTCGAGCCTCGCGATGCCGAGCGCGACTCCGGACAGCGCCACGAAGCCGCCGACAACCCAGGCGAGCTTGTGGCGCCTGAAGTCGAACGTCTCGCGCACGCGAGGACGATCCATCAGAAGTCTCCGGTGAAGGCGCGGATCACGAGGCAGGGCAGGCCGGCGACGGCGCGAAGTTCGGCCGGGACGGTGCGGGGATTCGAGCCCTCGATGGCCCGGTGCGTCGCGGCGCCCGCGAGCAGCAGGCCGAGGACTGCCGCCGCGAGCGCACGCGCCCACTGCATGTCGGCCGGTTGATCCTCACGGCCCACGGCCGCGGGCGACTCAGCCTTCGGCGCCGGCATCGCTGGCGTCGCTGTCCGCAATCATCACGTCGCGGTGGCCGACCACCTCGACCGCGGGGAGCACGGCGACGTACAGGTCGCCGACCATCACGGTCTCGAGGTTGCCCACTTCGATCGTGCCCGCCGGCAGCGCGCCTTCGTGGCCGCGATCCAGGGTCAGGCCGGTCATGCCGGTGATGACGACCGAGGCCAGCGCCGCGGCGATCGTCCGGGTGTAGCGCGAATACAGGGTTGTCATGGCTCTCTCCTCATCCTTCGTCAGTTGCGGCAACTGCCGCTTCCTGACCCAGATAGAGCAAGGCGCGTGCCAACCCGTTTGAATCAACTATAACTTTTTGAGTATCCGACGATTATTCTTTCAGCCCGACCGGATCCAAGGTGTCCGCCGCGCTCCGGACATCCCACCGCCGGGACGTCTGAAACCGGCCCCGTCCCACGACTGGGACGCAAGAGGGGACGCACCCCTGTTTCCCTGTTTCCTGTTTCATTCAGGAACCGCAAACAGGGGTGCGTCCCCTTTTTCGTCTTCGGAGCGGCGGATCATCTCGCCGGCGAGGGCGAGGTAGGCGAGCGCGCCGCGCGAGTCCTTGTCGTGGAATATCACGGGCACGCCGAACGACGGCGCCTCGGCGAGCCGCACGTTGCGCGGGATGATGGTGCGGAACACCTGGTCGCCGAAGTGCTCGATGAGCTGCGCCGAAACGTCGTTCGACAGGTTGTTGCGCGGGTCGAACATCGTGCGCAGGATTCCCTCGACCTGCAGCTTCCCGTTCACCGAGTCGCGGATCTGCTCGATCGTGCCGATGAGCCCCGTCAGTCCCTCGAGCGCGTAGTATTCGCACTGCATCGGGACCAGCACCGAGTCCGCCGCGGTCAGCGCGTTCACCGTCAGGATGTTGAGCGCCGGCGGACAGTCGATGACGATGTGATCGTATTGCCCGCTCACCGGGTCGAGCGCCTTCGCGAGGCGATGCTCGCGCCCGGCGAGCAGCGTGAGCAGCCGCACCTCCGCCGCCGTCAGATCCTGGTTCGAAGGCAGCAGGTCGAAGCCGCCCTGCTCGACCTGCACGATGGCATCCGCCGCTGCGCAGTCGCCCATCAGCACGTCCGTCACCGAACGCTCGAGCGAGCGCTTGTCCACGCCGCAACCCATGGTCGCATTGCCCTGCGGGTCGAGGTCCACGAGCAGCACGCGCCGCCTGGTGACCGCGAGCGAGGCCGCGAGATTGACCGCGGTCGTCGTCTTGCCGACGCCGCCCTTCTGGTTCGCGACCGCGATGATCTTGCGCGTCATGCGCTCCGCCCGATCTCGACTGCGCAGCGCTCCGCTGCGAGCCCTGGCACGGCGAGGTCGTGCAGCGCCAGCACGCGCCAGCCGGCGGGCAGCGCATGCATCTCCGCGGTCGGATGACGCCCCTTCATCGCAAGCATCCTGCCATCCCGTGCGCAGAGATGCCCGGCGACGCGCACGAAGTCCGAGAGCTTGCCGAGCGCCCGCGCAATCACGCTGTCGAAGAGCGCCTTCGGCTTCCAGGCCTCGGCGCGCGCCTGCACCACCTCGACATTGCCGATGCCGAGCGTCTCGACCGCATGGCGCACGAACAGGCACTTCTTGCCGGTCGCCTCGATCAGCGTGAACGAGCGGCGGGGATTCACGATCGCGAGCGGCAGGCCCGGGAAGCCTGCGCCGGTGCCGATGTCGGCGATGCGCCGGCCGAAGAGGTGCGGCTGGATCGACAGCGAATCGAGCAGGTGCTTGTCCACCATGTCGCGCGGCTCGGTGATCGCCGTCAGGTTCACGCGCTTGTTCCATTCGCGCAACTCGACGGTGAGGCTGATCAGCGACGCCGCCTGGGCCACGTCGAGCTCGATCTCCATCTGCTGGGCGCCCGCGACCAGGCGGGCCTTGAGTGCGTCGCCCTTCATGTCAGCCGATTTTCACGACCGTACGGCCCTGCACGCGGCCCTTCAGGTAGTCATCGAAGGCGCCCGGCAGCTCGTCGAAGGGCAGCGTGCGCGTGACGAGGCGGTCGAGGTGGCGCGGGCGCAGGTCCGAGGCGAGCCGCTGCCACACCGTGAGCCGCAGGTCGCGCGGCGTGGCCGAGGAGTTGATCCCGAGCAGGTTGATGCCGCGCAGGATGAAGGGCAGCACGGTGGTCTCGAGCCTCGGGCTTCCGGCAAGCCCGATCGAGGCGATGTTGCCCCAGTAATCCACGGTGCGCGTCAGCCACGACAGGAGCTCGCCGCCGACGTTGTCGATCGCGCCCGCCCAGCGCGTCGCATCCATCGGCCGCTTGCCGAGATCGATCTCCTGCCGCCGCAGGATCTTCGCGGCACCCAGCGCCTTCAGGTATTCGTCCGCCTCCGGCTTGCCGCTGACCGCGACCACTTCGTAGCCACGCCCTGCGAGCAGGTCCACGGCGATCGAGCCGACGCCGCCCGAGGCACCGGTCACGACGATCGGGCCTTTGGCCGGCGCCTGGCCATTGTGTTCCATGCGGTGGATCGCGAGCGCCGCGGCAAATCCTGCGGTGCCGATTGCCATGGATTCCGCGAGGTCGATGCCCGCGGGCAGGCGCATCACGGAATCGCCGGCGACGCGGGCATATTCGGAGTAGCCGCCGTCCACGCCCTCGGACAGCCCGCAGCCCGTGACCAGCACGGGCTCGCCCGGCCGGTAGCGCTGGTCGGCGGAGCTCTCGACCTCGCCCGCGAGGTCGATGCCGCCGTTCAGCGGGTATTTGCGCAGGATCCTGCCGGCGCCGGTGGCGGCCAGCGCGTCCTTGTAGTTGATGCTGGAGTACCGCACCCGGATCACGACGTCGCCCGGCGTGAGCTCCTCGAGCCGCAGCGACTCGAAGCCGGCGACGATTTTCCCGTCGCGTTCGTGGATGCGGAATGCCTTGAAGGGCTTCATGCGCGGTCCAGCCACACCTCGATGCCCTGGCAGTTGAGTTCCACGTCGTCGTCCAGCAGCCAATGCCGCTTCGCATCGTCGCCCGGAAAGCCGTGCTCGTCGAGCCAGCGCGAGAGCATCGCGTACATGGAATACCTCAGTCTCAATGCGCGGTCCGGCGCTCCCCGGAAGCGGCGGCCGAGGTCGGCGAAAGCCCGCACGCGGTCTTTCATCTCGGACGCGAGGCGCGCCAGGTCGCGCACCTCCGCGTAATGGGTGAGGTAGATCTTCTCCGGCTCACAGGACATCAGACGGTCCACCGAGGCGCAGAGCGCGTCCGGGTCGAAGTGCACCGGCGTCGTGGTCGGAAAGATGAATTCGCGCCCCTCGATGTCGAAGTCGCGGTAGGAGATGCCGAAGGTGTCGCCCGAGAAGATCAGGTCGTGATCGAGGTCCACGATGCAGTAATGATGCAGCGCGTGCCCCGGCGTGTGGATCAGCTCGAGCGTGCGTGATCCGAGCGTGATGCGGGTGCCGTCCTCCGGCACGAACATGCGCGCTTCCGGAATCGGCACGATCTCGCCGTAGAGCGCGTGGTAGCGCTCCTCGCCGTAGACCGCGATCGAGCCCGTGACCAGCTTGGAGGGTTCGGCGAGGTGGCGGGCGCCGCGCGGATGCACGGCGCAGCGCGCATTCGGCAGTTCGCGCATCAGCGCGCCTGCGCCGCCCGCATGGTCGAGGTGCACGTGCGTCGCGAGCACCCAGTCCACGTCGGCGCGGTCGAGCCCCTTCGCTTCGAGCGCCCCCAGCAGGTTCGGCAGCGAGCGCGCCGTGCCCGTATCCACGAAGGCTGCCCGGCCGCCGTCCACCACCAGGTGCGAAGCCGCGAGCCGCGGTCGCACGTAGTCGGCATCGATCGCCGTGATGCCGGCGTCGAAATCCGTCAGTTTTTGCGTGGTGCCACGCACGGCAGGACCATGTCGAGGAATGCCTTGTACTGCGTCATGAAACCGGCGAGGAACTGCTTCGAGGACTCATCGGTCACGTTACCCTCGTCGTCGATCAGGTCCTTGCCGGCCTGGATGTAGGCCTCCGGGGCGTTCATCTGCGGCGAATCGCAGAAGCCGAGCACGCCGCGCAGGTGCTGCTGCGCGATGGCGGTGCCGATCCTGCCGGGTGAAGCGCCAATCACGGCCGATGGCTTGCGCGCCAAGGAATTGGACCCGTAGGGGCGGCTCGCCCAGTCAATGGCGTTCTTGAGCGCGCCCGGAATCGAGCGGTTGTACTCGGGCGTCACGATCAGCACGGCGTCAACCTCGGCAATCGCCTGCTTCAACGCCCTGGCCGGCTCCGGATAGTCCTTGTCGTAGTCGTAGCTGTAGAGCGGGAGGTCCCTGATCGAGATCTCGCGGAACCCGAGTCCGACGGGCGCAAGCCGGACGAGCGCCCGGGCGAGCCTGCGGTTGAGCGAGCCCTGCGCGAGGCTGCCGATGATGTAGCCGACCTGGTATGTGGTCATGGCGGGTACCTCTATCCGCAATGATCGCACGCCGGGTGGTCCCCGCTGCCCGCAGGTTGTGGCAGTCTACCCGGCGGAGTCTTCAAGGAGCCCCGGAATGACCCGCCTGTTGCCGGCCTTCATGGCCCTGTTGTCCCTGCCCGCCGCCGCGGCCGACATCGAACGCATCACCCGCGGCAACCTCGCGATCGAGGGGATCCCGGAGATCCCGGCCGAGCTTATCGAGCGCATGCGCCGATACCAGCACACGCGCCAGGCGGCGCTCGCCGACTGGACGTCCGACGGCCAGATCACGATCAGCACGCGCTTCGGCAACACCAGCCAACTGCACCTCGTCGCCGAGCCGATGGGCGCGCGCCGGCAGCTCACTTTCTTCGACGAGCCGGTCAGTGGCGGACGCTGGTCGCCCACCGGCGCGCGCGACGGGCTCGCCTACGTGCGCGACGCCGGCGGCAACGAGAATTTCCAGGTCGAGTACCTGGACCCCGCCGCCCTCGCGCCGGTGCGCATCACGGACGGCCGCGGCCGCGCGAGCTCGCCCGTGTGGTCGCACGACGGCACCAGGTTCGCGTTCAGCTGGACCGCGCGCACCGGCGTGGCCGCCGACCTCTACGTGGACGACCCGCTCGACAAGCGCGCGCCCGAAATGGTGTTCGAGGCGCCCGAGGTCGGCTGGAACGTCGGCGAGTTCGCACCGGACGGCAAGTCGCTGCTGATCGGGCGCTTCGTCTCGGCGAACGAAAGCTACGGCTACGTCTACGACTTCGAATCCCGCACACGCCGCGAGATTGAGCCGGCCGGCGTCAAGGCCGCGCGATCCAATGCGGTGTTCGCGGCGGACGGGCGCGGCGTCTATTTTACCTCCGACCTCGGCAGCGAGTTCCAGACGCTGCGCCACTTCGACCTCGCGACGGGCCGGGTGACGCCGCTCTCCGCCGACATCCCATGGGACGTCGAGAATCTCGAGATCTCGCGCGACGGACGCTACCTGGCGTTCACGGTCAATCGGGACGGCGCGAGCCAGTTGTTCCTGCTGGACACGGTCCGCAACGGGCGCATCGAGCCCCTGATACTCCCATTCGGCGTCATCGGCAGCATGCGCTTCGAGCCGAAGGGCCACCGGCTCGCATTCAGCCTGCAGACGCCGGCGGCGCCATTCGACGTCTGGGTGTATTCGCCCACGGACGGCGAGCTCGTGCGCTGGACCAAGAGCGAACTCGGGCCGCTCGATGCCTCGCGCTTCGTCGCGCCCACGCTCGTGCGCTACCCGAGCTTCGACCGCGCGGGAAGGAAGCCGCGCGAGGTCCCCGCCTGGGTGTACAAGCCGGCGGGCCCCGGCCCGCACCCCGTGCTCATCAACATCCACGGCGGGCCGGAATCGCAGTCGCGGCCGATCTTCAGCATCTCGACGCAACAGTGGGTCGGCGAACTCGGCTACGCCGTGATCCACCCGAACGTCCGCGGCTCGACTGGCTATGGCAAGACCTACGTCGCGCTCGACAACGGCATGAAGCGCGAGGATTCGGTGCGCGACATCGGCGCGCTGCTCGACTGGATCGCGACGCAACCCGACCTCGATGCGAAGCGCGTGGTCGTAATCGGCGGTTCCTACGGCGGCTACATGGTCCTTGCGTCCATGACGCACTACAACGACCGGCTGCGCGGCGGCATCGATATCGTCGGCATCAGCAACTTCATCACCTTCCTCGAGAGCACGGCCGAGTACCGCCGCGACCTGCGCCGGCCGGAGTACGGCGACGAGCGCGACCCGGCGATGCGCGCCTACCTCCAGAAGATCTCGCCGCTCACGAACGTGGCCCGCATCTCGAGACCGATGCTGATCGTGCAGGGCCAGAACGACCCGCGCGTGCCGGTGACGGAATCCGGGCAGATGGTTGCAAGGATCCGCGACAACGGCGGCGAGGTCTGGTACCTGGTCGGGCTCAACGAAGGCCATGGCTTCGCCAAGCGCGACAACATCGACTACTACCAGTGGGCGGTAGCGCTGTTCCTCGAGAAGCTGAAATAGAAATAGGGGACTCATCCCTATTTCGCTGATCGAAATAGGGGTGCGTCCCCTATTTCAGCCGCGGAGGTCGGACCAGGAGGGATTGCGGTCGAACTGCGCCTTCACGAAGGGGCAGAGCGGCACGATCTTGAAGCCCTCGGCGCGGGCATCCGCGATCAGCCGCTCGGCGAGCGCCTTCGCGACGCCCATGCCGCGCATGGAATCCGGCGCAAAGGTGTGGTCGGCGATGACGAGCTTCGGGTTCGCGCGCGAGTACGTGAGCTCGGCTTCGCCCTCCACGCCCGCGACGCGGCCGGCGTAGCGCCCCTTGCCCGCCGTCTGCTCACGCGTGATCGTGATGTCGGGCATCGGTTCAGTCCAGCGCGGGCGTGGCGAGCCCGGGCTGCTTCGAGAACCAGGCCGCGAGCGCCGCAATGTCTTCCTTGCCGAGCTGTGCGGCGAACGGCCCCATGATCGGATTCGTGCGCTTGCCGGCGCGATAGTCGTGGAGCGCCTGCACGAGGTACCCGGCATGCTGGCCCGCGAGCGTCGGGTTCTCCGGCAGCGTGCCAATGCCATCCTGCCCGTGGCAGGCCGCGCAGGTCGCGGCCGCGGCAGGCGCCGTGCCCGCCGGCTTGCCGGACGCGTCCGCCGCGCCCTGCTTGGCGAACCAGGCGCCGAGATCGGCGCGGTCCTGCGCGGACAGCGTGGACGCCAGGCCCTTCATGGTCGGGTGCGAGCGAAGGCCTGACTGATACTCCGCGAGCGCCGCGGCGATGTAGACCGCACTCTGGCCGCCGAGCTTCGGCACCGGGTAGTTCGGATAGGCGTTACGGTAGTTCTCGATCCCGTGGCAACCCATGCAGGTGTAGGCCAGCTTCCGGCCGCGCGCGGGATCGCCGTCGAAGGCGGGGGCCGGAGCCGCAAATGCGAACGCCGCCGCCGCGATCAGGGTCCTGCCGGGAAGCCGAAGCATCATCGTCGCATTCTCCGGAAAGCGCGCCCGGATTTCCACCGCGGCGCGGCCCGGCACTTCGCGCCGCCGGATCGCGGCGGTTTTCACGCCGGCAGCGCCCGCGCGGCGATCGCTGCGCAGACCCCCGTGTCCACGAGGGCCCCGAACACGCGTCCGTCGGCGCCGCCAAGGCGCGAGGCGCAGAAAGCCGCGGCAATTTTCTCCGGCGCGTGCCGCAGCAGCAGCGACGCCTGTACCGCGCGCACCAGCCGGCCGGCGAAGCGGCGCGCCTGCGCTTCGTCCGGCGCATCCGATGCGATGTCCTCGAGCAGCCGCGCCGCGAACACGTCGAACGCGGGATTGCCTCCCTGAGCGGCGGCCAGCTCGGTCGCGAGCGCCGCAGCTCCGCCGCCCTCGCGGCCGAGTGCGCGCAACACGTCCAGGCACATGATGTTGCCCGACCCTTCCCAGATCGAGTTGAGCGGCGCCTCGCGATACAGCCGCGGCAGCACCGATTCCTCCACATAACCGTTGCCGCCCAGCACCTCCATCGCCTCCTGCACGAACGCGGCCGTGCGCTTGCAGATCCAGAACTTGGCGGCCGGCGTCAGCACGCGCCGCAGCGCGACTTCGCCGGCCGCATCGCCGTCGTAGGCCCCCGCAAGACGCAGCGCGAGCGCCGTCGCCGCCTCGGATTCGAGCGCAAGGTCGGCGAGCACGTTCTGCATGAGCGCATGCCCGGCGAGCACGCGGCCGAAGGCGCGGCGATGACGGGCGTGATGAATCGCCTGCGCGAGCGCCTCGCGCATCAGCGCGGCGCTGCCGATCACGCAGTCGAGGCGCGTGTAGTTCACCATCTCGAGGATGACCGATACGCCGCGGCCCTCGTCGCCGAGCAGCCAGGCCGTGGCGCCCGCGAACTCGACCTCGCTGCTCGCGTTCGAGCGGTTTCCGAGCTTGTCCTTCAGCCGGCGCAGCCGGATCGCGTTCACGGCGCCGTCCGCCAGGAATCGCGGCAGGAAGAAGCAGGAAAGTCCGCCCGGCGCCTGCGCGAGGATCAGGAAGGCGTCGCACATGGGCGCCGAAAAGAACCATTTCTCGCCCTCGATGCGATACGGCTGGCCCGGGCCCGTCGCTGCGAACGGCGTGGCTTCTGTCCGGTTCGTGCGCACGTCGGACCCGCCCTGCCGCTCGGTCATCCCCATGCCGATGGTCGCGCCCTGCTTCGCTTCGATGGGCACGAAGCGCCGGTCGTAAGCGCGCGCATGGATGCGCGGCAGCCCGTCGCGTGCAAGCTCCGGCAGGGCGTCCGCATGTCCGGCGAGCACGGGCGCGGCCGCAAAGGTCATCGTCAGCGGGCACTGCGTGCCGTTCTCCAGCTGGCCGAACAGCAGGTACATGGCGGCGCGCGCGACCTGCGCGCCGGGCCGTGGCTCGGCCCAGGGACTCGAATGAACGCCCGCGCCGCAACCGAGCGTCATCAGCTCGTGGTACGCGGGATGAAAATCGACGAGGTCCAGCCGCTCGCCGTAGCGATCGTGCGTCAGGAGTTCCGGCGGATGCCGGTTCGCGTCGCGTGCGAGCGCGCGCGCCCCGGCGCTGCCGGCGACGGCGCCGAATGCACGCAGGGCCTCCTGCGCCCAGGCCGCGCCCTGCGCCGCGACGCCCGCGCAGAGCGCGGCGTCGTCATCATAGAGATTGCGGCCCTCGTAGGGGGGCGGCTGGTTCGCCGCATCGGCACCCGCGGCCCCGGGCCGTGCGTTCACAACGCGTCGGCGATGTCCTGCATGAGGCCATTGTCGCGCGGCCTGACCGTCGGCGGATAGCGCTTCAGGACCCGCCCGTCGCGGCCGATCAGGAACTTCTCGAAATTCCACTGGATGTCGCCGGGGTGCCCGTTTGCGGGATCGGTCAGCCACGCATAGAGCGGGTGGCGGCGGGCGCCGTTGACCTCGAGCTTGACGCTCATCGGGAAGGTCACGCCGTCGTTCGCCGAGCAGAAGGTCTGGATCTCCGCTTCGGTGCCTGGCTCCTGGCCACCGAACTGGTTGCAGGGGAAGCCGATCACCCTACGATAGCCGGGATTCGGCCCGGTCCTCCGGCAGCCATACGGTGACGATGGCGCCACCTCCCTCGCGATTCGCGATGCTGAGCCTGCCGCCGTGCGCGTCGACGATCTCCCGGCAGAGCGTCAGGCCGAGACCCGTGCCCTTCGGCTTGGTCGAGTAGAACGGCAAGAGCGCGTCGCGCAGCACTTCCTCCGTGAGTCCGCCGCCGCGGTCGGCGACCTCGATCGCGACGCCGCCGTGGCGCGGCGCGGCCGCGACGGTGACTTCGTCCTCAGGCGAACCGGATTCGATCGCGTTCTTGATCAGGTTGATCAGCACCTGCTCGACCTGGGTCGCGTCGAACCATCCTTCGTTGCGCGGCAGCGGCTCGAGCACGCGGAACGACAGGCTGTCCTTCAGCCCGGCGAGCAGCGGCCGCCAGGCGACCGGTCCTGCACGCGGCCGCGGCAGCTTGGCAAAGCGTGAGTAGCCGTCGATGAAGGTCGCGAGGTGCGAGGCGCGCTCCTCGATGGTCGAGAACACCCGCCCAAGGCGCTCGGTATCCTGCGCGCCGGCCAGCGCCTGCCCGGAATGCGCGAGCGAGGTGATGGGCGCGAGCGAGTTGTTGAGCTCGTGCGCGATCACCCGGATCACCTTCTTCCAGATCGCGACCTCCTGCGCCGCCATCTCGCGCGTGAGCTGCTTGAACAGCAGCAGCCGGTGCGGCTGGCTGTTGAGCGTGAACGGCCGATGGCTCACGTGATAGATCTCGGCCTCTCCGCCCACCTCCACCGTGAACAGCGTGTCGCTGCCGCTCTCGACCGCCTCCCGAAGCGGGGCAGGCGCCTGCGCCAGCAGGCCCCGGAACGCGGCGCCCTCGATCTTGCGGCCGGAGGCGAACAACTGCCGCGCGGCGATATTGCCGAACACGATCGCGTCGTTCGCATTCGTCAGCACCAGCGCGAGCGGCGTCGTCTGCACCACCGTATCGAGCAGGAGCTCGCGCTGGTAGAGATCGAGGCGCTCCCTCCGCAGCCGGTCGCCGAGCGAGTTGTATTCCGTGGTGAGGTCGCCGATTTCGTCGCCAGTCGAGGCCGTGACGCTGACGCTGAAGTCCCGGTCCTTGAGGCTGCCGATGCCATCGGTCACCGCGCGGATGCCGCGGCTCCAGCGGTCGAGCGCGCGGCTCGTGAGCCAGATCGCGGGCGGCAGCGTGGCGAGGAGCGCGGCGGCGCCGGCGAGCAGCCAGGAGTCGAACAGGCGGTCGAGCGCAAGCGTCGCCGCCGCCACGATCACGGCGGTGGCGAGCACGACCGATGCGACGCGCCCGGCCAGCGACCGGCGCGCGCGCGGCTCGCGGGCCATCAGCTGCTGCTGACGGACGCGCGGCCCGGGTCCACCGGGGGCTTGAGTCCGAGCTTCTCCATGCGGCGATAGAGTGCCTGACGCGACAGGCCGAGGTCACGCGCCGCATGCGCGACGACCCCGTCGGCGAGCAGGAGCGCCTGCTCGATGGTGGCGCGGTCGAAGTTCGAGCCGTCCGCGGGCTCGGAAGCCAGCGGCAGCTGCAGCGCCTTCGCGGTGACGACCGGTTCGACCGACAGCAGGCAGGCGCGGTGGATGGCATTGCGCAGCTCGCGCACGTTGCCGGGCCAGGGGTAGCGCACCAGCGCGCGCAGCGCATCCGGGGAGAGCGTGAACCCCGGCTCCAGGAAGTGGCGCGCCAGCGGCAGGATGTCTTCCTGACGCGCGGCCAGGGGCGGCACCTCGAGCTCGATCACGTTCAGCCGGTACAGCAGGTCCTCGCGGAAGCGTCCGTCCTTGATAAGCCCCGGCAGGTTGGCATTGGTCGCCGCGATCACGCGCGCCCTGGTGCGCCGCGTCGCATTC